>JBAQHC010000286.1:0-11584 GCA_049288095.1 Alphaproteobacteria bacterium
GGCATGACGCACTCTGTCGCGGATGGCTAGGCGGCACATATTGGCGCTATCTTTAGAGTTGCCGGTCTGGGATCACAACCTATGGACGAAAGCGGACAAGACGGGTTCACGAGCTTCGGCTTCAAGACCGTGCGCGAGGAAGAGAAGCGCGCGCGCGTGCTCGGCGTCTTTAGCTCGGTCGCGCGGCGCTACGACCTCATGAACGACCTCATGTCGATGGGCGTGCATCGGCTCTGGAAGGACGCCTTCGTCAACCAGCTCGGCCCAGCCCCGCGCATGCAAATCGTCGATTGCGCAGGTGGTACCGGTGATATCGCCTTTCGCATGGTCGATCGCTCGCGCCGGGGCAGCGGAGCCGCGCATATCACCATCGTCGATGTGAATGAGGAGATGCTGCGCGCCGGCCAGGGCCGCCCGGAGGCGAAAAAGCTGGCGGCGCATCTCGACTGGGTTACCGGCGATGCCGAGGCCTTGCCTCTGCCCGATAAATTCGCTGATGCCTACACAATCGCCTTCGGCATCAGGAACGTAACGCACCGCGACCGCGCGCTCAATGAGGCGCGCCGCGTGCTAAAGCCCGGCGGGCGCTTCCTCTGCCTCGAATTCTCGGCGCCTGTCGTTCCCGTGCTCGACGATCTTTACGAGGGCTTCTCCTTCAATCTGATTCCGAAGATCGGCAAATGGATCGCCAAGGACGAAGCATCTTATCGCTACCTGGTCGAAAGCATCCGCCGCTTTCCGAACCAGGAGGCTTTCGCTGCGGAGATCAAGGCAGCGGGGCTCTCGAACATCACCGTGCGCAATCTCTCGGGTGGTATCGCCGCCATCCATTCCGCCTGGGCGTTATGATTCTGCGCGCTTCATCACAGCTGGTGCGCATTTCTCCCCCCGTTTACGGGGGGAGTGCCCCCGACTTGATCGGGGGCGAGGGGGGGCATTCGCAACTTTGTAAAATGCCCCCTCCGGCTCTGCCGGACTTTGTCCGGCGCCGGCACCTCCCCCGTAAACGGGGGAGGAAACAGAGGCCGGCGACATGATCGCGCCCCTCTCTCACATTGCGCGGTTGGCCCATGCTGGCTTTGTGCTCGCGCGCTATGACGTTGAAGCGCCGCCAGCGATCGCTGAAAGCATCCCGGCACCCGTGCATTGGCTCGGCAAGCTGGCGCGCCTCTTCTCACGCCGTCCGCCTACCAACACTCAGCCTACGGATAATGCGCACAAGCTCGCCGATGCGCTGGTGGCGCTTGGGCCCGCTTACATCAAGCTTGGTCAGTTCCTCGCAACCCGCCCCGACATCATCGGCGATGAGCTCGCGGGCGATTTGCGCGTCCTGCAAGACAAGCTGCCGCCATTCCCGCTGGCGGAGGCGAGGCGCGAAGTCGAGGCCGAGCTCGGCAAACCGCTCGAGACCGTCTTTTCCGAATTTTCGGCGCCGGTCGCCGCGGCCTCGATCGCGCAAGTTCATAAGGCGCGGCTCGTGGCACCTGCCGAGGGCGAGAGCGAATGGGTTGCCGTCAAACTGCTGCGGCCGGGCGTCGAGCAAGCCTTCGCCAAGGATCTCGCGGCTTTTGCTTGGGTCGCCCGCATGATCGAGGGCCTCTCGCCCACCTCGCGCCGGCTCGAACCCGTCAAGCTGGTGGAAACGCTCGCCGCGAGCGTGCGCCTTGAGCTTGATTTGCGTCTTGAGGCTGCGGCCGCCGCTGAAATCGCCGAGCTCATGCAGCCGGCCGATTGCTTCATCGTGCCCAAGATCGATTGGCGGCTGACCTCGCGCCGCATGCTCACCGCGCCTTGGATCGACGGCACGCGGCTTGACGATCACGCGGCGCTCGAAGCCGCCGGCTATGACCGCCCGGCGCTCGCCGTGCTGCTCCTATCGGTATTTCTGAAGCAGGCGCTCCGTGATGGCGTGTTTCACGCCGATATGCATCCCGGCAATCTCTTTGTCGTTCGCGACGGCGAAGATGCGCACTCGGCGATTGTTGCGGTCGATTACGGCATTGTCGGCCGGCTCGACAAGCACATGCAGCGTTTCATGGCCGAAACGCTCTATGGCTTCATCACGCGCGATTATCGCCGCGTTGCGACCGCGCATTTCGAAGTCGGTTTCGTGCCGCCTTCGCACAGCATTGATGAGTTCGCACAGGCGCTGCGCTCGATCGGCGAGCCCGTATTCGGGCGCACTGCCGCCGACATCTCGATGGCACGCCTGCTTGCCCAGCTTTTCGAGGTCACGCGGCTGTTCGACATGCGTCTTCAGCCCCAGCTCGTTCTGTTGCAAAAGACCATGGTGGTGGTCGAGGGCGTTGCTCGCTCGCTCGATCCCGCGCTCGATATTTGGCAAACGGCTAAGCCCGTGGTCGAGACGTGGATGAACCGCGAGCTTGGTCCCGAGGCACGGTTGCAAGAGGCCACCGAGGCCGCATTTTCACTCGTGCGTGTCGCGACAAGAGCGCCTGCAGTGCTCGAAAAAATGGAAGCTCTGGCGAACCAAATCACCGTTTCACCCGATGGCGGCGGCATCAGGCTTCATCCGGACACGGTGCGCGCGATCGCGCAGGAAGAGGCGCGCACCACCCGCCATGCCCGCGTCGCGCTCTGGATCGCTGCGGCCGCCCTTGCCATCATCGCCATCGCTGCGCTTGGTTGAGCCGTGCGAGCGCCTTCAAATTATCTGCCTGCTGAGTATTTTCCGCGACCTTGTTTGCACGCCGTACGCCGCAGCGCTCGCATCGATGCACGATCTGCCAGCCCTTGCCGCTCTTGTAAGCGAGGCCGGCAGCGCGCATGAGGCCGCCGCATTTGCTCGCGCGGTCGCCCGGCAAAATATCAACGTGTACGGATGAAAGGCACACCGGGCAGTGGTTCCGGTAGCTTCCGTTAGAAAGCGGCTGCACCTGGGCACCGCAAGAAATGCAAATGAAGCCGCGGTTCTCCGCGTCTTTCGCCATCCCGACCTCCTTGGATTTGAGTTCCAAGGGAGGCGGGTTCCGTTTGCTCTTAGGCCCAGACGGGCCCTTCCAGGCTTGACCGCGCGAGGGACCAATTCACCGCCTTGCCGTCGGCGATTACTTCCGGTTCCGGCTTCAGAGGCGCATGGCGATTGCGTGCCTCATCCGAACCACGCCCAGCTTTGCGAGTTTGTCCTGGGCACTGTAGTGAGGCGGCTCAAGCCGGCCACACTCCACCGGTAGGTGTCTTCGCAGTCTCACTGGCGATTTCTCGGCGTCGTCCCCGTTAGGTGGCGAAGGAAATCGCTGTTCTCATGCTCACCTCATTCTCATTTGAGAGCCTGGCGCGGATCCCGGCTGCTATGCAGCACACGAACGATCAGCACGCCAAAGTCTTTCGGCTCATAGTAGACGACGTGGCTGGTCAATGGAAAAGAACGGAGGCCCTGCCTCACATCGCTTCTGTCCTTGCCCATGAAAGGAAATTCGGCGAGCTGCGCAAAACGGGCTTCAAGGCTATCGACGTATCTATTGGCCTGCGCGGCACCCCATTGCGTGTTCGTGTAATCGACGATATCCGCGATATCCGTGAGCGCATCGTCCGACAGATCGGAGCGCGGCACTATTTGATCCGTTCACGAAGCAGTTTGAATGCCGTCTTCCCGTCGATCACTCGGCCGGCCGCTATGCTATCGTAGCCTTTTTGGATTTCGGCCTTGAGCCACAGCAGTTTCAAAGCTTCGATTTCCTCGAACTCCTCTTGCGACATGACGACCGCGACAGGGCGCCCGTGCTTTTCGATGGTCACTGGCTCGCGCTGGGCAGCATCGATAAGTTCACCGAATTTATTCTTGGCGTCAGCCGCTGATACCGACTTCATAATAAAGCCTCTAAGCCATTTGATCCAAAATAGACAAATAGGCCAAAACTGTGGAGGGCACAAGAGTTTTCTACACTTCGCATACGTGAATATCTATATTATCCGGAAAGACAGAAAGCGCAGGCCACAGCATGCTCAACGACAAGCGCATATTGCTGATCATCGGGGGCGGCATCGCGGCCTATAAGGCGCTGGAGCTGATCCGCCGCCTGCGCGATCGCGGCGCCCATGTGCGCGCGGTGCTGACGCGCGCGGCTAAGGAATTTGTGACGCCCTTATCGGTGGCAAGCCTTTGCGGCGAGAAAGCCTATGAGGATCTTTTCAGCCTCAAGGACGAGAGCGAGATGGGTCATATTCGGCTTTCGCGCGAGGCTGATCTCGTGGTCGTCGCGCCGGCAACCGCCGACATTATGGCCAAGATGGCGGCGGGGCTGGCCGATGACCTCGCGACGGCCACTTTGCTCGCAAGCGACAAGCCCATTCTCATCGCGCCTGCGATGAACCTTTTCATGTGGCGCAACCCGGCGACACAGCGATCGCTCCGTACGCTGACGAGTGACGGCGTTTTGACTGTAGGTCCCAATGAGGGCCCGCTTGCTGATGGTGAAACTGGCCCAGGCCGGCTTGCAGAGCCCGCAGAAATCATCGCCGCCATTGAAGCTTATTTCGCCGTGGCTGCCTCGCCGCGCCCGCTTGCAGGCAAGCGCGCGCTCGTGACGGCGGGGCCAACGCACGAGCCGATCGATCCCGTGCGCTTTATTTCCAACCGCTCAAGCGGCAAGCAAGGGTATGCGATTGCACAGGCGCTCGCGCAGCTCGGCGCGGAGACCTCGCTCGTCTCAGGGCCCACGGCGCTTGAAGCGCCGCGCGGTGTCGAGCGCATTGAAGTAGAGACGGCGCAGCAAATGCTCGCAGCCTGCGAAAAACTGCTGCCAGTCGATATCGCTGTCTTGACGGCAGCGGTCGCCGATTGGCGCATCGCCTCGCCCGCGAATGCAAAGATCAAGAAAAATGGCAAGACGCCGTCGCTTGCGCTCGTCGAAAACCCGGACATTCTTGCAACGCTGTCGCATCACGCGAAGCGTCCCAAGCTCGTCATTGGTTTTGCCGCCGAGACGGATGATCTCATCAAGCACGCGCAGGAAAAGCTCAAGAAAAAGGGCTGCGATTGGATTGTTGCGAATGACGTCTCGCAAGAGGGCGTGATGGGCGGCGATGAAAACACAATCCACATCGTCACCAAATTGGGCGTTGAGGATTTTCCGCGCATGTTGAAGACGAAAATCGCTGAAAAGATCGCGCAAAAGATTTCCGCGCAAATGGTGGGTGCAAATGGCTGATGAGATTCTAGTTCCGTGCACGAGATTGCCGCATGGCGCGGATCTGCCGCTCCCGCATTACGCGACGTCCGGAGCTGCGGGGCTCGATCTCGTCGCTGCGCTGCCGGAAGGCGGGCCCGTGACGCTTCAGCCGCTTGAGCGCGCGATGATCCCGACCGGCCTTGCGATTGCATTGCCCGAGGGCTTCGAGGCTCAGGTGCGCCCGCGCTCGGGCCTCGCCGCCAAGCACGGGATCACGCTTCTCAATACGCCAGGCACGATCGATTGCGATTATCGCGGTGAGATCAAATGCACGCTCATCAATCTTTCGAGCGAGCCATTTACGATCGAGCGCGGCATGCGCATTGCGCAAATGATCGTGGCGCCGGTCACGCGCATCGCATGGGAAGAGCGGTTTGAGCTCGACGAAACGGCGCGCGGCAAAGGCGGCTTCGGCTCGACCGGCATCAAGCTCGTCAAAGGCGGGGCATGATCCGACTGTCGCGCAAAATGCAGCTGGCGCTCGAAGCGGTTGTGGACGTTGCCTACAATGCGCGGCCGGATCCCGTGCAGTCTAAGGAGATCACGCGCCGCCAGGGCGTGCCCCAGCGCTATCTTGAGCAAGTGATGCAGGAGCTGGTTCACGCAGGCGTCCTGCGCGGCGTGAGGGGCCCGCGCGGTGGTTATCGCCTTGCCAAGGACCGCCGGCTCGTGACGGTGCGCGAAATTGTCGAGATCGTTTCGAAGCTTGAGGCGTCGGAGGATCCCGATCAGGAGAGCCATTCGCCGCTGGCGGAGCGCGTGATCCGGCCTGTGCTCGAAGAGGCCACGCGGGAACTTCTGAGCCGTCTTGAGGCCATCACGATTGAGGATTTATGTGACCGCGCTGACAAAGAAAGTATTCCGCGCGCGGGCGGCGTGCGTCAAGATTTCACGATCTAAAGGGAGACGAAAATGAACGCTGACAAGCCGGGCCGTGGCCGCGTTTACGACGACATTACGCAGACCATCGGCAACACGCCGCTCGTCCGCCTAAATCGGATGGCGAAGGAGGCGAACCTCAAAGGCGATGTGCTCCTGAAGCTCGAATTCTTCAATCCGCTTGCGAGCGTCAAAGATCGCATCGGCGTTTCGATGATCGATTCGCTCGAAAAGCAGGGCAAGCTCAAGCCGGGCGGGACGATCGTCGAGGCGACTTCCGGCAACACCGGCATCGCACTCGCTTTCGTCGCAGCGGCGCGCGGTTACAAGCTTATTTTGTGCATGCCGGAATCGATGTCGATCGAGCGGCGCAAGATGCTGTTGCTCTTGGGCGCGAAGCTCGAATTGACGCCGGCGGCAAAGGGTATGTCGGGAGCCCTTGCTCGTGTCAAAGAGATCATGGAGAGCGAGAACAATGCTGTGATGGCGCAGCAATTCGACAACCCAGCCAATCCGGAGATTCATCGCAGAACGACCGCCGAAGAAATTTGGAACGACACCAACGGCAAAGTGGATGTCGTCGTCTCGGGCGTCGGCACCGGCGGCACGATCACCGGCGTCGGCGAAGTCTTGAAGAAGCGCAAGCCGAGCGTGCGCATGGTCGCGGTCGAGCCGGAGGATTCGCCCGTGCTCTCGGGCGGCAAGCCCGGCCCGCACAAGATCCAAGGCATTGGGGCGGGCTTCATCCCGTCGATCCTCGATCGTGAGATCATCGATGAGGTGATCACCGTGGGCAACGAGACATCGTTCAAGACGGCGCGCGAAGTGGCAGTCAAGGAAGGCATTCCAGTCGGCATTTCCTCGGGCGCCGCCGTTGCCGCCGCGATGGAAGTCGCCAAGCGCGATAACATGAAAGGCAAGCAGATCGTCGCCATCATCCCAAGCTTTGCCGAGCGTTACCTTTCGACCGCATTGTTCGACGGGCTGGGTGGATAGGGTGTACACGAACGAATGACCGCGAAGGCGCCCGCTAAGCTCACCGATGCCCAGCTCGATCGGTACGCGCGTCACATCTTGCTGCGCGAGATTGGCGGGCCGGGCCAGCGCAAGCTTCTGGAGTCGCGTGTCTTGATTATCGGCGCGGGCGGGCTCGGCAGTCCGGCCGCGCTTTATCTTGCGGCGGCCGGCGTCGGCACTCTCGGCATTGTCGACAATGATGTCGTTTCGCTCAGTAACTTGCAGCGGCAGATTCTCTATCGCACCGAAGACGTTGGCGCATCGAAGGTTGATGTCGCGCGTACGGTGCTTGGGCACTTAAATCCCGATGTGCATGTGAATGCGCATCACACGCGATTGACCGAAGAGAACGCACGCCTTCTGGTCGCCGAATATGATCTTGTGGCCGACGGCTGCGATAATTTCGAGACGCGTTTTACCGTCGCCGATGCGTGCCTCGCGCTGAAGAAGCCATTGGTCTCGGCTGCGGTGGGGCGGTTCGAGGCGCAGCTCTCGACGTTCAAGCCGCATCAGCATGGCCCCGATGGCGAGGCCTATCCGTGTTATCGCTGCCTGGTGCCCGAGCCGCCGCCACCCGGCAGCGCACCGGCATGCTCCGAGGTCGGCATCATCGGTGCGCTCACGGGCGTCGTTGGTTCTTTGCAAGCGCTTGAAGTGATCAAGGAGCTCACGGGCGCGGGCGAGAGCTCGGCGGGGAAGCTTTTGATCTATGACGCGCTCCAAACGAGCTTCCGGACCATCCGCCTACGGAAAGATCCGGAATGCCCGGCCTGCGGCTCTCATGGTTCGACAAGCTCACCATGAGGGCTCAATGTTCCTCATCCTGAGCTTGTCGAAGGATGAGGCTAGTTCGATGGTTTTGAAGCGGGCGCGGTCGGCGGCAAGATGCCTTTGATCGATTCATAGGTCTGCCGCACCATCACCTCGCCGGTGACGAACCCGCCCTTGCCGGTCCATTTCTTGTCGATGTCTTTGGTCGGTGCGGCGGCAACGATCTCGTCTTCGTTCTTGCCCTGATCGATCAGCTTTTGCACGCGATCACGCACCAAGACGAGCATGTCGTGCGATGCCTGAATGTCCTTCTTCTTTGCCAGCGGCCCGTGGCCCGGAATGATCTTGGTCTTGCCGTCGATCATGGCGAGAATCGTCTCATAGGCGGTGATCGTCCCGGCTAGCGTTCCGCCTGATGCGAGATCGATGAAAGGATAACCGGTGTTACGATAAACGTCGCCCGTGTGCAGCACATTGGCTCCGGCGAAATAAATAAGCGAGTCCCCGTCGGTGTGCGCAGCGGGCGCATGAATGACTTGCACGGTCTCGCCGTCGAGATGAAGCGTCAGCGCGTCGGTGTAAGTGAAAGACGGCAACGCGCCTGGCGCCGCTGGCGGCGTCATCGCATTGGCGCGCGCGTTCCACTGGCCTTTGGCCATCCGTAGGCGGACATTCTCTTGAGAGATCAAAACCGCGCCCGCCTGCGCCATCGGCTCGTTGCCGCCGATATGATCGCCATGCCAATGCGTGTCGATCACGAATTTGAGCGGCTTATCGCTCGCCTTCGCGATCGCGGCCTTGATCTTCTCGGCGAGCGGCGCGAACTCGGTATCGACCATAAGCACGCCATCGGCACCGGTGAGCACCGCGAGATTGCCGCCCGCGCCCTCCATCTCATAAAGCCCATGGCCGAGATCAGTTGTTTTGATCTCAACTTTGGTGAAGTCGATCTGCTGCTGGCCGAAAGCTGGTGCGCTGAGCAACGCGGCAAGGCCCGCGCCAATCGCGATCAGGTGCTTCATTGTTTCCCCCTGAGCTGAAGACATTTGGGAACGTCATAACCGGGCGTGTGCCGGCGGGCCAGTGACGGTGGCCACGAGCTGCTCAAAGCATTGCGGCGATGACGCGGTCGGGCGGGCGGTGGCCGTCCAAGAATGTCTTGATGTTGATGATCACCTTCTCGCCCATTTCGGTGCGCGCTTCGATGGTAGCCGAGCTCATATGCGGTAACAGCACGACATTTTCCATCTGCGCCAGCTTGGGGTTGACGGCCGGCTCGTGCTCGAACACGTCGAGCCCCGCGCCCGCCAGTTCGCCGGCTTGCAACATGCGCGTCAGCGCATTCTCGTCGATCACCTCGCCGCGCGCGGTGTTGACGATATAGGCATGCGGCGGCATCAGCTTCAGGCGCCGCGCCGAAAGCAGGTGAAACGTCGCCGGCGTGTGCGGACAATTGACCGAGATGATGTCCATGCGCGCCAGCATCTGGTCGAGGCTGTCGTGATAGGTCGCGCCCAGCTCTTCCTCGACGGCGCGGTTGATGCGCCTGCGGTTGTGATAATGAATTTCGAGGCCGAAGGCGCGCGCCCGTTTGGCGACGGCCTGGCCGATGCGTCCCATGCCGATAATGCCGAGCCGCTTGCCGGTGATGCGGTGGCCGAGCATCCAGGTTGGGCTCCAGCCCTCAAAGCGTCCCTCGCGCATCACGCGCGTGCCCTCGGCAAGGCGGCGCGGAACGGCAAGAATGAGCGCCATGGTCATGTCGGCCGTGTCGTCGGTCAAAACGCCGGGCGTGTTGGTGACCGTGATGCCGCGCCCTACGCAGCTTGCGAGATCGATATGGTCGACACCCGCGCCGTAATTGGCGATGAGGCGCAAACGCTCGCCGGCCTGGGCGAGAAGCCCACCGTCGATCCGGTCGGTGATGGTCGGCACAAGTACATCCGCATCGCGCATCAGCGCGGCGAGTTCCT
Organism: Alphaproteobacteria bacterium; assembly: GCA_049288095.1. Taxonomy (GTDB): domain Bacteria; phylum Pseudomonadota; class Alphaproteobacteria; order CAWBKL01; family CAWBKL01; genus CAWBKL01. Next base: position 9,833 of record JBAQHC010000286.1, read on the forward strand.
CACGCTTCAGCGGGGCGTCGGATGTATTGAGGTGGGTGTCGAAAAGCTCGCTCATCCGCTTTTCGACAGGCTCAGGAAGCCGGCGGGTAACGACGACGCGTGTGCGCTTTGAGTCCGTTGCCATAAACACTTCTTAATCCGCGGGACCGCGCGCCGTCCAGCGTGGGTAGGCGAAGATTTGAAGACTTTGCGCGGCGTTTTTCTTGACCCGCCCTAGAGTTGCCGCACTACACTTCCGACAATCACGGAAATGAGTCGCTCCAATTATCCATCGCCCGGAATAATGCGAAGCCTGCCCGTTTTGGCTCTTCTTTGCCTCATTGGCGTGAGCTCCTCGTTCGCGCAAGGTTCGGCGGAGAACCCGCCTGCCAACGCGCTCGGCCCTTCGACCAGCCTGCCTCTGCCACGCTTCGTCACCTTGAAGAAGGATGTGGTATATATGCGGCGGGGCCCCGGCTCGGACCATGCGATCGAGTGGGAATATGTGCGCAAGCATTTGCCGGTCGAGATCATCAACGAATACGACCTCTGGCGCGAGGTGCGCGATGCCGATGGCACAGAGGGCTGGATTTCGGCGAACATGCTTTCGGGCGAGCGCTATGTGATGGTGGTCTCCCCGTCCGGCAAGAAGCAAAACCGCCAGCCGCTCCGCAATCGGCCCGATGCCAGAGCGAAGGTGATCGCCTTTGCAGAGAACGGCGTGATCGCCGAGCTCAGGCACTGCCCGGATGAATGGTGCGAGATCTCCGCCGCGGGTCGCACCGGCTGGATGGAGCGCCGCGCCCTTTGGGGCATTCTGCCCGACGAGCGCGTGGAATGATCTCGCCTAGAGAGATGAGCAATGGGCACTCATCCCACGCGCCGTGCAAAGACAATCTGACCGTAGCGGCGATCGCCGTTGCAGCAGCCTCCATCACCACGACCGCTCACGAGGCCATTGGCCATGGCAGCGCATGCCTAGCAATGGGCGGCCGGATCACGCAGCTGACCTCGGTCTATTTCAATTGCACCCCGGGCAATCTGTGGATTGCGATTGGCGGACCGGCCGGCAACCTATCGGCCGCAGCGATTGCGTGGCTGGCATTGAGGCTTGTCCCGCCGCGCCTACTGCGCCTTCGCCTTCTTTTGTCGCTGGTGATGTTGCTCAGCCTGTTCTGGGAGGCCGGCTACGTCATCTATGCGATGGTCTTGAACGAAGGCGATTGGGCAATTGCCGCCCGCGATGCGTTCGGCGAGCCGAGCTGGTGGTGGCGCATTGGCGGGGCTGCGTTGGGCCTCGTGCTTTACCGCATCGGAACCCGCTTCATTGCTTCCTCCACGCGATTTGCTGAAAGCCTCGGCGTATCGCCCGCATGGGCGCTGCGCATTGCTTGGCTGAGCGCGAGCCTGGGCGCCTGCCTTGCGGCCTTACTTTATGCGCCCGACCGGCTGGAGGCGCTGCACCAAGCCGCGCTCGAGATTGGCGCGGCTTCTTTTCCGCTTCTGATCGTCAGACCACGGATGGATGCGTCGCATCCAGGCCCGATCGATGGTTATATCGGCTGGGTACTCTTTGCCGCCGTACTCTATGCAGCCTTTGCCTTAACGCTCGGCCGGGGCCTGCCCTGAGGAGGCTTTAGGCGCGCGCTGAACGGTTAGAAATCAATCTACTCTCTTTACCTCAAAAAAATCGATGCCCCGCAATGCTGTGAAGATATCAGCAGCATTGGTGGTCTCATGCTCAAGGACTATAAAAAAGATTGGAAGGACATG
>JBAQHC010000287.1:0-5095 GCA_049288095.1 Alphaproteobacteria bacterium
GCAACGAGGCGCTGCACCAAGCTTAGGGGCGCAAAAGTATTTGCGATTGCGCTAACCGGACAGCGTTCTTGCTTCTTGGTCGCCGGATTCTATTTGCGCGGCACACGGAAAGATAGTGCTGTCGTCATTTCGTCATTGTGCAGGGCAGCGCGCAGAGGTTAATGCGTGTGAGCATTTTCGCGCGACCACCTGTCGCACAAGCGCATTTTCCCTCTTCGCACCGGCGGAACTGGTGCAACAATTCAAGCCTTATCATTCATTCGGATTTCGATGAACCGTCGGTTCTCGGCGGGTCACGGCCACCCATCTTTTCTCAAGAGAATGGAACCTCTCATGGCTTTCACCCTACCGCCTCTTCCTTACGCCAAGGACGCCCTTGCACCTGCGATCTCAGCGAACACGCTCGACTTCCACCACGGCAAGCACCATGCCGCCTACGTCAACAACCTCAACAATCTCGCCAAGGGCAAACCCTACGAGAACATGTCGCTCGATGCCGTGATCCAAGCCTCCTGGGAGTCCAAAGACACCGGCGTGTTCAACAATGCCGCGCAAATCTGGAATCACACTTTCTATTGGAATTCGATGGCGCCGGGCGGCGGCGGCAAGCCAAAGGGCGACATCGCCTCAATGATCGACAAGGACTTCGGCTCGTACGAAAAATTCGTCGAGGAGTTCAAGAGCGCCGGCGCGATGCAGTTCGGCTCTGGCTGGGCGTGGCTCATCCTCGATGGCGGCAAGCTCAAAGTGACCAAGACGCCGAACGCGGAATTACCGATGACCTCAGGCAAAACCGCACTGCTCACCATGGATGTATGGGAGCACGCCTATTACCTCGACTATCAAAATCGCCGCCCTGACTATATCGGCACCTTTCTCGACAAGCTGGTCAACTGGGACTTCGCGAACAAGAACCTCAAATAAGCGGCTGTTTAGCTTCGCAAGCTTCCTTTAGATTGTCGCGGCCGGCCACGCTCGGCCGCGATTTTTCTTTGTTGGAGTGAGATCATGACGCTTTCGGTGATCGGTGCAGGACTGCCGCGCACAGGCACGTCATCCCTCAAGGCGGCGCTCGAGCAGCTTGGTCTCGGGCCTTGCTACCACATGCGGGAAGTCGTGCAGTTTCCCGAGCGCGCCCAATTTTGGGTCGATGCCGCAAACGGCAAGATGATGGATTGGGAGAAAGTGTTCGAGGGTTACCGTTCGACAACTGACGCGCCCGGCTGTCACTTCTACAAAGAGCTCGCCAAGCGCTATCCCGATGCGCCGGTAATTCTTTCGCTCCGCAATCCGGAGAGCTGGTTTTCCTCGACGCAAGAGACGATCCTGACACCGTTTGTCATGAAGATGCATGCCGCGATGGGCACGCTCGAAATGTGCAACAAGATCGGTTGGGGCGATGACCCCAAGCTTCGAGATAAAGACTACATGCTCACGCGCTTTCATCAGCACAATGATGAAGTGATGCGCACGATCCCGAGGGAGCGTCTGCTTGTGTTCGAGGCCAAGCAGGGCTGGGAGCCGTTGTGCAAGTTTCTTGGTGTGCCCGTGCCAGCGGCGCCCTATCCGCATGCCAATTCGCGCGAAGATTTTGGCGGCAGAATGACGCCAGAGATGCTTAAGGCCATTGAGTCAATGACGCCTGAGCAGGTGAGAGAGATGATGGCGGCAAGGATGCGGGAGGCCCAACAAAAAGAAGGGAAACGCGCATGAAGGATTTCGCGGGCAAGACTGCGTTCATTACCGGCGGTGGTTCGGGCATCGGCTATGCGATGGCCGAGGCATTCGGCCGGCGCGGCATGAAAGTGATGATCGCCGACATTGACGAAAAGAATCTCTCGGCGGCTGTGGAGCGGCTGAGAGCCGGCCAGATTGTTGCCGAAGGCGTGCGCTGCGATGTCGCCGATCGCATGAGCGTGCAAGCGGCCGCGCTCGCGGTGATCGCGAAGTTCGGCAAAGTTCACCTCGTGTGCAACAATGCCGGTGTCACCGTTGGCACGGGTTGGCCGATTGGCACGGTGGCGGAGCGCGATTGGAATTGGATAATCGATGTCAATTTTAAGGGCGTCATTCACGGCACCGAGGTTTTTGCGCCCTTGCTTGAAAGCCACGGCGAAGGCGGCCACATCGTCAACACGGCGTCCATGGCGGCGCTCGCTGTGATCCCGACACGCGAGCCCTATCACGCAACCAAAGCGGCAGTGTTAATGGCGAGCGAAGGTTGGCGCGCGCAGCTTGAAGAGCGCGGGATCGGCGTTTCGGTCCTTATGCCAGCTGCAGTCGCCACACAACTCTTCGAAAGCGCCTCGCGCAGGCCCGAACGCTACGGCACGCGCAACTATGACGCACAGAAAGAGCAGCGTTATGTCAGCGCGATCTCCGGCGGCATGAGCCCGGCGGTCGTCGCCGAGAGGGTTGTCGAGGCCGTCGAAGCTAACGAGCTATACGTCATTACGCATCACGAATTCAGAGGCAATGTTGAGGCACGCTTCAAGGCGATCCTGGCCGCCTTCGATGCCGCCGCAAAGAGCCCGGCGCTCAAAGGCCAAAAACCGTCCGACGTTGGCGCGCTCACAACCGCGCTTCGAGGCGGCGCACCGAAACAATCCTGACCGCAGTCTCTCTTAAGGAGGAGCAATGCCGCTTTCCGTCATCGGCGCTGGTTATCCACGCACTGGTACATTGTCGCTCAAGCTTGCGCTCGAGCATCTCGGCTTCGGCCCGTGCCACCACATGATCGAAGTGATCCACAACCCCGCTCAGGCCGCGCTTTGGGCGCGCGCCTATGATGAAGATGGGATTGATTTCGACGAAGTTCTCAAGGGTTACAATTCAAGCTGCGATGCGCCGAGCTGTTTCCTCTATCGCGAGCTTGCGGCGCGGTATCCCGACGCAAAGGTGGTCCTTTCGATCAGAAGCGCGGAGAGCTGGTGGAAATCGGCGTCTTCAACAGTGATGAAAGTCGGCGCCGGTGGCCCGCCATTTCCTGCGGTTCGCGACATGCTTGAGAACATTGCAAAATATGCGCAGCGCCATGATCGGCCGATCCACGGCCCAGGCGTTTCCGACCCGGAAGCGGCGATGAGAGCGTTCAATCGCCACAACGAAGAGGTGATGCGCACGATTCCGCGCGAGCGGCTGCTCGTGTTCGAAGCCAAGCAAGGCTGGGAGCCCTTGTGCAAATTCCTCGGCGTGCCGGTGCCCTCAATTCCCTATCCGCGCGTCAACACGACGGAAGAATTTCAAGCCGGGTTCGCCGAGGGCAAGCCGCCTCCGATCCCGCGCTTGCAAGGCTAAGCGAAGGCCACGTCTTCGATGACGAGCTGAACGCCGGTTGCGCTTGCCCAATTGTCGGGCTTGAGGCCGCCGGCGAAATGCAGCCAGCGTTCGCCAGCTGCGCTGATCATGTCGCCAACCGGCGTGTCAACCGAGCGAAACGCGACGGCGCGCAAGCGTCCGCCACTCGGCCCTTCGAGTGTCAAACGCAAATGCTTTTCTCCGGCTGGCGCAACATAAGCGATCCGCGCTGGGGAAACTGCAACGACCGGCGATGGGTTGCCGGCGCCATAGGGCCCCGCCGACTCGAGCGTTTCACAGAGAGCGCGCGTTGCCCCGCTCACGGATAATACCGTGTCGATCTCCAAGGCTTCGCTCTCTCTCGCTTTTTCGACGTCTTCGCCGAGCTCGACGTCGAGAAATGCGCCAAGCTCCTCAATTTGCTTTTCGAGCGCGGTGAGCCCGACCGCCATTGCGTGGCCGCCGCCTTTGAGAACCAAACCCTCCGCCTCTGCTTTCACAATCGCACGGCCGAGATCGACCCCGCGCATCGAGCGGCCGGAGCCTTTGGCGACGCGGCCATGCGCGCCATCGGGCGCCAATCCCATCACAAGAGTCGGCCGGCTGAAGCGTTCACGCAAGCGGCCCGCAACAATGCCGACGACGCCCGGATGCCAGCTTTCGCCCATCAGCGTAAGCACGCGGCTAAGCGCGCCCGCATTCTCGACTTGTGCGACTGCTTCCGCTTCGACTTCGGCTTCGATCGCGCGGCGTTCCCGATTTAACCGGTCAAGCTCGATGGCAAGACGGCGAGCTTCTTGCGCGTCTTCAGTCATCAACAGTCGCGCGCCCAAGGAGGAGTCCGATAGCCGTCCACCCGCATTGATGCGCGGACCGAACATGAAGCCGAGCTCGTAAGCACCGAGCTTGTCGCCGACACGCGCAACCTCGCCTAGCGCTGCGAGCCCCGTGTTGCGCGCCCCACGCATCACCTTTAGGCCTTGTTGCACGAAGGCGCGATTGAGGCCGACAAGCGGCACGACATCGCACACGGTGCCAAGTGCGACGAGATCCAAGAGCTCCAAGAGGTTGGGTTCCTCGCGGCCCGAATACCAGCCCGAAGCACGAAGCGCACGATTGACCGCGACAGCAAGCAAAAACGCCGCGCCGGCGGCGCAAATATAGCCAAGGCCGGATCGATCATCCAGGCGATTAGGGTTGACGAGCGCAAGCGCGGGCGGAAGCTCCGTACCCGGAAGATGATGATCAATGACGACCACTTCGATCCCAATTGCGCGCGCGGCTTCAAGCGCCTCGAACGAGCGCGTACCGCAATCAAGCGTGAGTACAAGCTTGATGCCTTCGCTTGCGAGCTGGCGCATGGCTGCGGGTGAAGGCCCATAGCCCTCTTTCATCCGGTCCGGAATGTAGATGCGCGATGCGCCGCCGACCGACTTGATGAAGCGCGCAAGCAGAGATGAAGAGGTCGCGCCGTCGACATCGTAATCGCCGAAGAGCCCAATGGTCTCCCCCGAGCGAATGGCGTTGGCAACGCGTGTTGCCGCAACATCCATGTCGGCAAGAATCGAGGGATCCGGCAAATCCTGCCGCAACGAGGGCGAGAGATAGGCCTTGGCTTGGTGCACCGGTACGCCGCGCCCCGCGAGCACCCGCGCCAGAATATCCGGCACACCGAGCGCCTGACCGAGTGCAAATGCTGCCTGGTCATCAGAGAGACGCATACGCCAGCGCCGGCCGAGCGCCGAGCAGGTGACGCCCAGGCACGCAGGCTCGCCCGAACCTCGAGCAAATCCTCCCC
>JBAQHC010000288.1:0-2387 GCA_049288095.1 Alphaproteobacteria bacterium
GCTTGTCTGCTTGCGGCTCATTTCTATGTAACGATATAACCCGCCCGGCCCAAAGACGAGGGTTTGCGGCATTGTGGGACGCGGGGCGGTGGCCCCGGAACGGCGGATTTCCATGGCTGATCAAGGCGAAGGCTTCAAGTTTGCGCCCCGGCGCAGTGTCGAGGAGGTCGAGGAGGGCAAGGTGCTCGCCCCCAAGTTCGACAAGGACGGCGTCATCCCATGCGTCACGACGGATGCAGGGACCGGCGAAGTCCTGATGCTCGGCTATATGAATGCCGAGGCCTTGGCGCTCACCATTAAGACCGGCGAAGCACATTCTTGGAGCCGCTCGCGCAAAGCGCTCTGGCGCAAGGGCGCAACAAGCGGTCTCGTCCAAACCGTGGTGGAGCTCAGGATCGATGACGACCAGGATTCGGTTTGGTTGCGCGTGAATGTTGCCGGCTCGGGTGCCTCATGCCATGTCGGCTTTCGTTCGTGCTTTTATCGCGCTGTGCCAATGAAGACGGGAACCTCGCCCGATCAGCTCGTGCTCGAGTTCAAAGAGCAGGAGAAGACGTTCGACCCCAAAGCTGTCTATGGCGATGCCCCGAACCCGACAGTGCTTTAACCAAACGCGTTGGTTAATGCACACGCAATTTAGTTTTGATGTCGATCAAGTTTTAACTCACGAGCGATAAAGTTTTGCCTTACCGCGGGTTTAACGCCGGGAAGGTCTCGCTCGATGGCGATCCCAAATTTTTCAGCGCTCAATGTGCTTGTCGCCGATGATAGCTTGCAAATGCGGCGTTTGCTTCTCGCCATGCTCAATGCGATCGGCGTTTGGAATGTGCGCACCGCGATCGATGGCCGCGAAGCCTTCGACTCCTTCAGTCAGCAGCGGCCCGACATTCTGATCACTGATGCCGATATGGGCCAAGTCGGCGGCATGGAGCTCGTGCGCAGCGTGCGCCGCTATCAGGATCAGACAGGACCTTATGTTCCTATCATCATGGTCACGGGACATACCGAGCAAAGCTGGGTCGAAGAGGCGCGCGATGCCGGGGTCGATGAATTTCTTGCAAAGCCTATTTCTGCCGGCTCGCTTTATGTGCGCGTATGCGAAGTCATTCTCAATCCGCGGCCTTTCGTGCGTTCGAGCGATTACCTCGGGCCAGACCGGCGCAGGCGTGATTCAAGCAATTATGAAGGGCCGATGCGCCGTCAGGAAGACGTGCGGCTGACCGGCGCAGGCGATCACGCAATCCAGGTTCAAACCAAGCAGATATGATTCGAGTTCGCTATGATGCGTGCAGATAACAATCCCGATGCGATCAGGCTCGTCGATCAAGGCGTTGATGAGAATATCAATCATCTGCCGAACCATCTCATCGCCAAGATTCCGAATCCCGAGGCGCTACGCGGCCGGCCGGATCCCGTGATCATCATGCGGCTCGAGGCGGCGATTGCGAAGGAGCGAAAAGCCTATCTTGGTGAGATGTCAAAGGATGTGCAGCGTCTCATCGATGCACTGGGCAAGCACGTCCGGCCGTCTGAGCTCTGGCCGATCGCTCACGAGCTGCGTTGCATGGCGGGCACCTTCGCCTATCCCTTCTTGACGCAAGTCGCTCAAGTCCTTTGCGCGTTCATCAAGAAGCATCAGACCGCGACTTCCTTGCCGCCGGACGTGGCGCATGTGTTTGCCAATGCGCTGCAACGCGCGCGGCATCACAAAGGCCCGATCCAGGCAAAGGAAGAGGCCGTGATTGTTGGCTTGCGCAAAATCGTCGCCCAGCACCTCGCGGGTTCGTCGTAGAGAAGCAAGCCCATCCAAAGCCCGTCATGGCCGGCTCGTCGTCATCCCGGCCATCCATACTTCATCGAACACCGAGCGCCTGTTGAAAAATGAATGGCCGCCACAACGGGCGGCCATGACGAAGTACTTTCCGATGTGAATTGTCAAATCCTCAGAACGGCAGGATGTGCCGTTTCTTCGAGTAGGCGAGGTAGCCGACATTCGCGCCCAAGCGCCAACCGACGCCCGCGCGCATCGGCGCAAGCGTAATATCATCCGCACGCTGATAATTCACGCCGATACCGGCGATAAAATAAGCGCTGCCTTCGACACCTGGAAAGCGCTGAAAGATTTTTTCCGTGTTCGGCAGATTGTAGACCAGTGTGAATACTTTGGAGCCATTGCCGCCGATATCGAAGCCGACCGACGGGCCTTGCCAGTAAACTTTGCGCGTCGCGCCGCTTTTCATTTGCAGCGTGCCTTGGCCATAACGCAGGCCGACGCCGATGGCGCCGGCGCCTTCCGAGCCTTTAATAAAGGCGTTGGGCCGGCCATTGTCTTTGAAGATGCGCTCGACCGCCGCGCCCGCCGCCTCGGCCGTCACCCCGAAAAAGCC
>JBAQHC010000289.1:0-4757 GCA_049288095.1 Alphaproteobacteria bacterium
GATGAGTTGAGTCCGTTCGCCTATAATCACGATGTCAGCGCCGCCCCGGCTTCTTTTCACGACCTCGATGAGCTGCTGACGACTGTCAGAAGTGCAGTTGGCCCGGACGGGCACATTTTTCTCATCGCTCACAGCCTCGGCAATTCGCTCTTGTTGAATTATCTTTCCCATTACAGCGGTGCGCCTGTCTCACCTCGCACAATCGATGAAATTGTGCTCGCAGCGCCTGACGTCTCAGTCCAGGACTTCACCGCGAACATGCAGAATATCCAGCAGTATCTCGGACACGTGACGCTTTATGCCTCATGCTGCGACAAAGCACTGGATCTCTCTAAAGACTGGAATAGCTCCATTCGTGCCGGCCAGGTTGTCAATGGCGTTCCCACGATCCTCATCAAAGGCGTTGAAACAATCGATGCGAGTTCAGTGCGCAGCGGTTACTTTTGGGAGATCGATCACGGTTACTATGCTTCCGATCTCCTGCTTCTGAGCGACATCAAGGCGCTTATTACGAAGGCAACCCGGCCACCCGAGGAGAGGTCAAACTTTCTGTTACCGGTGAAGACGGATCCTCGGGGCGAATACTGGCGGATCCCGTAACCGGTACTTCTCATCAGGATTCTTGGGGCCTCCTCGCCTGTTAGGCCGCGTTACTACGCTCGCCGTCGTGCCATGGGTTGCTGGCTAACTCATTGATTTTGCTGGTACCGCCTCGTGGAGTTGAACCACGGACCCCCAGATCCACAATCTGGTGCTCTAACCAACTGAGCTAAGGCGGCGTCCAGGGACGCAAATGTGGCGGATGCGGACCGCCCGTCAAGCCTTCCGGCCCGGCCGCATGCCGTCTAAGCCGCGCGAATAGCCGGATGGACAGCATCTCATACGAGCGTCTCAAAGCCGAAAGTAACCATTTTCTCCTAGGCTTCCGGCCCACAATGCCAAAGCTCCCGACCCAAGCGGCCGTGGCGATGCTGCCCCTGCTTTTCGCAGGCTCCGCAGCCGCGTCCGGCCTGGATGTGACGGTTCTCGACCAGGGCGGCAAGCCGGTCGAAAGCGCGGTCGTCAGCTTAGCATTTCCAAGTGGAACGCCGCCGGGCCCTCAGCTACCGGAGCAGGCCGTCATCGACCAAGACTTCGAGACCTTTTTTCCGCTCGTCACCATTCTGCCGACCGGAGGCAGCGTCACCTTTCGCAACAGCGACAAGACGATGCACCAAGTCTACTCCTTCTCGGCGATCAAGCGCTTCGCTTTCGAGGTCGATGTCGGCCACACCTCGCCGGCAGTTGTGTTCGACAAGCCGGGCACGGCGGCCATCGGCTGCAATATTCACGATCAAATGATCACCTATGTGGTCGTGACGGATAATTCGTATACGAAGCTTTCCGACAAAACCGGCATCACGCAGTTCGCCGATCTCACGCCCGGCCATTACGCCGCGGAGGTCTGGCATCCAGACCTTGCGCCTGGCGCAAAGCCAGCGGGCGCAGAGGTCGATGTCAGCGCCGGCGAAAGCGAAGTCCGCGTTGTTTTGAGAATCGCCCCAAGACATATGGCTCCGATGAGCCATATGGGTCCATATTAGAGGGGCGGGCGATGAGCTTCAGACACCGCCTCGCCGCATTCCTCGTCATTACGCTCATCGCCGTGCAATTGATCACTGCGCTCTTCGCCTATGGCGTGCTTCGGCAAAACGCCATCGCCGAGGGCAAGCGCGAGCTTGCGGCCTCAGCCAAAGTGTTCGAGCGCCAGCTCGATGTGCTCTCGGATCGCGTCGGCAATGAGGTCAATGTGCTGGCGCTCGACTATGCCCTGCGCCAGGCCATCGCCAATGGCGATCGGGATACCGTGCTGTCGGCGCTGCGCAACCACGGCCGGCGTGTTGGAGCGACCCGCATGTTGCTCGTCAATCTCGATGGCGCAATCGATGCCGACACAGCACGCGAAAGAGCAAAAGGCGCGCCGTTCCCCCTCACCGGAATGATCGGCACTGCGTCCAACGAGGACAAGGCAACGGCGCTCGCCAGGCTTGATGATGGGATCTATTGGGTTGTCGCCGTGCCAGTGAAGGCACCGCTGCCAATCGCGTTCATTGTCGCCTGCGTGCCGATCGACAATGCGATGCTCGAGAAGCTGCGCACCCTCTCGCTGTTTCCCAACTCAATCGCGCTCGCAACCGCTGATCCTAAGCACGGCTGGACAGTGATTGCTTCAACCAATGGATACAAGCCAATTATCCGATCATCGGCCGGTGCTGCCGGCGCCGAGACGCAGATCGTCGATCAAGATTCCGGACCAGCATTGACATGGATTGGCCAGCTCAAAGCCGCGCCGGAGAGTACACCAATCGTTGCCGTATTCGATTACCCGCTCAAAGCGGTACTTCATACGTTTCGCGAAGTCATCCTGTCGATGCTGTTCGTGCTCGCGGGCGCGCTTGTCCTCGGCCTACTGGGGGCGATGGTGATCGCGCGCAGTGTTTCAAGCCCGATCGAGATGCTCGCGTCAACGGCAAGGCGCATCGCGCAAGGCGATTACTCGCCCGTGCATCCCATCAAGGAAGGCGGCGAGATCGGTGCGCTTTCCTCTGATCTCGGCAACATGGCGAATGCGATCGCGGAACGCGAAGCCGATCTCAGGCGCACGCTTGTGGAAGTCGAAGTCGCGCGCGATTCGGCTGTGCGCGCAAACAATGCCAAATCTCAATTCTTGGCCAATATGAGCCACGAGCTACGCACCCCGCTCAATGCCATTCTTGGCTTCAGCGAAATGATCGCGCAGGAGATTTTGGGCCCGCTCGGCAACGACCGCTACGTGGGCTATGTACGCGACATTCACAATAGTGGCCGCCATCTGCTCGGTCTTGTCGAGGAAATGCTCGATCTCGCGCGTGTCGAAGCGGGAACGCTCGACATCCGGCGTGAGCCGCTCGATCTTGCCGACGCGATCGAGGCGAGTCTCACCATGCTTGAGACCCTCGCGCGTAAGGCCGAGGTCACGCTCAGTGTCGAAGGTAATCCGAGGCAATGGCCGAAGCTCTCGGGCGACCGCCGCAAGCTCACGCAGGCGGTCTCGAATCTCATTCACAACGCAATCAAATTCACGCCGGCCGGCGGATCGGTGCGGGTATCGGGCGAAGCCGCGGGCGATCGCCTCAAGGTAAGAGTTGCCGACACGGGGATCGGCATGCGCTCCGAGGACATTCCCGTTGTCATCAAGCCGTTTCAGCGCCTCGCTTCCGCCCTCGACGGAAAATATCAAGGCGCAGGCCTCGGCCTTCCTTTCGCCAAGGCCGTAATCGAGCTTCATGGCGGCGTATTGCACATCGAGAGCGCGCTGGGCGCCGGCACGACGATAACGATCGAGCTTCCACTCACGCATGTCGCGCAGAGCCGCGCCATGACAAGTGCCGCGTGACGCCATGCGCAATACGCTCATCGCCCTCCTCTTGTTGATACCGGCGAGCGCAGGCGCGGTCGAGTTCAAGCTCGATGGGTATGGCGACATTAGGTTCGTCATCCCACCGAGCGAGAAGAGCTATCTGGATGGCGGCCTCGGCAAGTTTCGCTTCGGCTCCGATAACGGCAGCAGCAGGCTCGAATGGACAGAGCTTTTGGGCCGAGCGACCGCGCGATTCACGCCCGGTCTCACGGCAGTTGTGGTTGCGCGCATTGCGCCCGACCAAACCAAGACCCTCGATCTCCTTGAGTCTTACATCCGCTATCGCCCAGTCTCGATGACGCCGTGGCGTTGGAATTTCAAAGCTGGCGCCTTCTTTCCGCCGATTTCGCTCGAGAATACGGAAATCGGATGGACCTCGCCGTGGACCTTGACGCCCTCCGCCATCAACTCCTGGGTCGGCGACGAACTGCGCACGATCGGCGCTTCGAGCGGCGTCGAATATCGCATGGCGCACGGCACGCTTTCGCTCGACGCGGCGTTGTTCGGCTGGAACGACCCGGCCGGCGTTGTGTTGGCCTATCGCGGTTGGGCATTCGACGACCGTCCTTCCGGCATATTCGAGCACATCCGCCTGCCTGACGTGGTTGCGAATGAGTTCGGCGTCCCGGCACCTTGGCACAAGCCGCTCTTCAAGGAGATCGACGGCAAGCCCGGCTGGTATGTCGATGGCGCTTGGGATGATCGCACCTTCGGCCGCTTCCAAATCATGCGCTACGACAACAACGCCGAACTCGATGCAGTGCGCGACGGCATTAGAACATGGCGCACTCAATTCTGGAGCGGCGGCTATGCTAATCACTTCGGGCCGTTCACGCTGCTCGCGCAGGGCATGACCGGAGAAACAGCGGTCGCGCCGACGCCTGCAATGTTCTCCAAAGCGGACTTCGACGCCGCTTACGCGCTAATCGGTTGGCAACACGGCAAGTGGCGGCTGGCATGGCGCTACGATTGGTTCAAAGTGAATGATAGCCGCGTTGAGCCCTATTACAAGGAATATGGCGACGCGTACACGATCGCGGCCAACTGGGAGCCGAGAAAATGGCTGCGCGTGAGCGCAGAGTCGCTCTGGGTGAATGCCGATCGCGACTTTCGTGAAGATGCAGGCCTTCCTGAGAGAACCCATGAGGCCCAGGTGCAGTTCGGCGTGCGCATTTATTATTGACCCGCGCGATGGGCTTGTGAGCGACCGCTCCGTTTCCTAAACTCCGGCTCGCAAGTGATGCGATTCGGAAGGAGGCTCGCCCGTGAACCGAATCGAGACGCGCCTAATCAACGCCAACGGCTTTTCCTTTGAGAC
>JBAQHC010000290.1:0-3341 GCA_049288095.1 Alphaproteobacteria bacterium
GTCTGGGGCATGGATGTCATCGTATGCACGACGGCGCGTTCAGACGATGAGGCGCGGGCTTTGCTCCGCGAGATGCAGTTTCCGTTCCGCAAGAACTAAGCGGACGAAAGGAAAGTTATGGCGAAGAAGAGTTCGATCGAGAAGAACAATCGTCGCGCGAAGATGGCCAAGCAATTCGCCGCCAAGCGGGCGAAGCTTAAGGCGATCGCGTACGACAGGGACTTGCCGATGGAGGAGCGCTTCCAAGCGCAACTGAAGCTCGCGGAATTGCCGCGCAATGCTTCAACGACGCGCTATCGCAATCGCTGCGAGATTACTGGGCGTGCGCGCGGTTTTTATCGCAAGGTGAAGATGTCGCGCATCATGCTCCGTGAGCTGGCATCGACGGGCAAGATCCCGGGCATGGTCAAGGCGAGCTGGTAAGGAACGGACGAGATGGCAGTCACGGATCCACTGGGCGATATGCTGACTCGCATCCGCAATGCGCAGATGCGGGGCAAGTCTAAGATTTCAACGCCGGCTTCAAAGCTGCGCGCGCATGTGCTCGACGTCTTGAAGGACGAGGGCTACATCCGCGGCTATGCGACGATCGAGAAGGACGGGTTGAAGCCCGAGATCGAGATCGAGCTTAAGTATTATGAGGGCAGGCCGGTTATTCAGCAGATCAAGCGCATTTCGAAGCCGGGTCGCCGAGTATACCGCGCGGTGCGCGATCTGCCGCGCGTGCGCAATGGGCTCGGCATCGCGATCTTGTCGACACCGAAGGGTGTCATGTCGGATGCCGTGGCGCGTACCGAGAATGTTGGCGGCGAGGTTTTGTGCCACGTCTTCTAAGATGTGCGGACTCATCCTTCGACAAGCTCAGGATGAGGAAATTGAATTGAAGACCTCATGGTGAGCCTGTCGAACCATGAGAGCAAAGGATTGAGTGGAGCGGTAGATGTCGCGCATCGGTAAGAAACCGGTTCAAGTGCCGAGCGGAGTGACCGCGACGGTCAGCGGTCAAACTGTGAAGGTGAAGGGCCCTAAGGGTGAGCTTTCCTTTACGGCGACGGACGACATTGCGATTGCGATGGAGAACAACGCGGTTGCTGTTAAGGCGCGCAATGACAGCAAGGCGGCACGCTCGAAATGGGGCATGTCGCGGACCATGGTTGCGAACCTGATAGAGGGCGTGACTAAAGGTTATTCGCGTGAACTCGAAATCCAGGGCGTCGGTTATCGCGCAGCAGTGCAGGGCAAGAATCTTCAGCTGCAGCTTGGCTTCAGCCACGAGATTATGCATCCGATCCCACCTGGCATCGACATCAAGACGCCGAAGCCGACCGAAATCGTGATCACCGGCATCGATAAGCGGCAGGTCGGTCAAACCGCCGCAGAGATCCGGAAGTACCGTCCGCCGGAGCCGTTCCAAGGCAAGGGCGTGCGTTACAAAGACGAATACGTATTCCGCAAGGAAGGCAAGAAGAAGTGATGATGATCCTTCGAGGCCCGGCGCGTCATGCTGAGGTGCGAGCGCAGCGAGCCTCGAAGCACGCGCCGGTCACCTCAGGATGACGAGGCCGGGAGGATCGGTTAGGAGCAGAGCATGGCTAGGACGAAGCAGACATCTTTCAAAGTGCGCCGCGAGCGCGTACGCGGCGAGCTCGGCAGCCGTTTCGGCGTCAAGCGCCCACGCCTCTCGGTGTTTCGCTCGGGCCTCAATATCTACGCGCAGGTGATCGATGACAAAGCCGGCCGCACGGTGGCCGCCGCGTCTTCAGTCGAGAAGGAAGTGAAGACGAAGCTTAAGACGGGGGCCGACAGGAACGCCGCAACGGAAGTCGGCAAGATCATTGCCGAGCGCGCGCTCAAAGCCGGCGTGAAAGAAGTGATGTTCGATCGTGGCGGCTATCGCTATCACGGCCGCATCAAAGCGCTTGCGGATGCCGCGCGCGAAGCTGGCCTCAGTTTTTGATTTGAGAAGGAAGCACTGCCTTGGCACGTGAGCCCAGAAACAGAGATCGCGACGAAGACAACGAGTTTGTTGATCGCCTCGTTCATATCAACCGCGTCGCCAAAGTGGTGAAGGGCGGCAAGCGCTTTGGCTTTGCCGCGCTTGTCGTCGTCGGCGACCAGAAGGGCCGCGTCGGCTTCGGCCATGGCAAGGCGCGCGAAGTGCCGGAGGCTATTCGCAAGGCAACCGACGCAGCCAAGCGCTCGCTCATGCGCGTGCCGCTACGCGACGGTCGCACAATCCATCACGATGTCGAAGGCCGCCATGGTGCTGGCCGCGTGGTGTTGCGTACAGCGTCTCCGGGCACGGGTATCATCGCCGGCGGTCCGATGCGTGCGGTATTCGAGAGTCTCGGTATTCACGATGTCGTCGCGAAGTCGACTGGAAGTTCGAACCCTTACAACATGGTGCGCGCCACGATGAATGCGCTCAAGAATGAGCAGAGCCCGCGTACCGTTGCGGCTCGGCGTGGCCGTAAGGTCAGCGACATTGTCGCGCGCCGCAATGAATCAACCGGCGAAGCCGCGACTGGGCAGGAGGGCTGAGCGCGCAGCACGCGCGTCGGCGAGTAAGATATGGCCAAAGCACCCAAGAGCAAGACGGTGACGATCGAGCAGGTGAAGAGCGCCAACCGGCGTCCGCCCGATCAGGCGCAGACTCTTACCGGGCTTGGGCTCGGTAAACTCCACCGCCGCCGCACCTTGGAGGATACGCCTTCGGTGCGCGGCATGATCGATAAGGTTGCGCACCTTGTGCGCATCATCGAGGATTAGATCATGAAGCTGCACGAGATCAGAGATAACGAGGGCTCGCACAAGACCTTCAAGCGGCGCGGACGCGGCATCGGCTCGGGCAAGGGCAAGACCGGTGGCCGAGGCGTCAAGGGCCAAAAGGCGCGCTCGGGCGTCGCGCTCAACGGATTTGAGGGCGGCCAGATGCCAATCCACATGCGCACGCCCAAACGCGGCTTCAACAATCCAGGGCGGGCGGAGTTCGCGGAACTCAATCTTGACAGCCTCCAGGCGGCGGTCGATGCCGGCACGATCAAGGCGGGTGAGCCGGTGACCGCCGAGAGCCTCGTTACCGCGGGTGTCATCCGCCGGGCACGCGATGGTGTTAAGCTCCTGGGGCGGGGCGCGGTCAAAGCCAAGCTGACGCTCGAGGTCGCTAAGGCGAGCGCGAGCGCGGTGGCAGCGATCGAGAAGGCGGGCGGCACGATCACAATCCTGAAACCCCGCGAAGCTCCGGCCGCAGAGGCTTGATAGAACAGAGCGCGCTCCCCACGTTTCGGGGTTAAGGGCCGCCGAGGGAGACTTGTATGGCGTCAGCCGCCGAACAACTGGCC
>JBAQHC010000291.1:0-7139 GCA_049288095.1 Alphaproteobacteria bacterium
AGCAGAGAACCTTGCAACCCCTCGACAACCCCTTCGGCCCAGGGTTGTCACCCATGTCTTAGGTACGTTCTGTCACCCATCTCTCCGGGTTGGACAGCGCTCATTGTGGTTGCGGGGATAGGATTTGAACCTATGACCTTCAGGTTATGAGCCTGACGAGCTACCGGGCTGCTCCACCCCGCGTCACCACATGGGGCCCCGCCTAGGAGCGGGGGCCGGTAAAGAGGCGCTGTCCTACCGCCCCCCATACCGGATTGCAACCCCTTTCGGGCGGCAGGTGAAACCGTCCTCTTGCAATCAACTCCCTGAAAGCACTTGGGATTCGCGATCGCGACGGCTGGGCCGGCTACAAATGGGCCTGAAGCTGCAAACCCGCCTATCATTTTGCCTACCACCCTCTCGCGTCACTCCCGCTCGATTGCTAGGCTTCTGATAAACGAAATCGGAGGATTTGCGGGATGAAAGCTTCGTTCATGGGTGCGGGCACTTATATGGGAACCCCCCGCAGTGCTCGCGTAACCTCCGAAGATGGAGCGCAAGCGGCCGAGGCCCGAATGATGGGCGGAACGCCGCCCTCGGCCTGTGACCGCGAAGTCGCCAGCAAAAGCCTCCAGCGCACGATCGCCAACTGCAGACGCGCGGAGGATCTCGGTTTCGACTGGATCTCATGCTCGGAGCATCACTACGCGCCGTTTATGCTGACGCCAAATCCGCTCGTGCTCGCCGGCGCGCTCAGCCAAGCCGTGAAGCATGCGCGCATCGCGCTGTTGGGACCGCTGTTGCCCCTCGCCAATCCCGTGCGCGTCGCCGAAGAAATCGCCATGCTCGATTCAATGTCGGGCGGACGCGTCGAGGTTCTGTTTCTGCGCGGCACGCCGAGCGAGTGGCGCATCTATCAAGACGTCACCGAGGCATCGCGCGAGATGACTCAAGAAGGCATCCAGCTCATTCTCAAGGCATGGACGGCACCCGAGTCCTTCGCTTGGCACGGCAAGCACTTCCATTTCGACAACGTCTCGGTGTGGCCGCGCACGCTGCAAGACCCCCATCCGCCGGTGTTCGGCTCAGGTAACAGCGATGAGTCGGCAGTCTTCGCTGCCCGCAACAAGCTTGGCCTCGCAATGTCGTTTATGCCCGCTGCCGCAGTTAAGCGAATCATTACTCTGTATAAGGACGAAGCAAAGAAAGCCGGCTGGACGCCGACCAAGGACCATATTCTTTATCGGGCGCTGTGCACGATGAGCGATACCAACGAGCCGAATGAGACGGCATTCGACCAGGCGGATAAGGACGCCAAGGCTGCGGGCAAGGCCGCACCTCTCTTCGTCATGGGCGCCTATTTGACGGGCGGACCGCGCAATATTCTGCGGCAAATCGAGCTCTTGCGCGAAGCTGGTGTTGGAATCGTCGACATGAATATGAATGCGAGTGTGGCCTCGGCTGACTATGACGGCCAGGTTGTCGCAACGGAGTTGTTTGCAAAGAAGGTCCTGCCCGAAATCAGGAGCTGGTAGCCCTCGCGCGCCAGGCGAACGCGGCATCTTCGCGGTCATGTCACAAGGTCAGCGGATTGCTAAGCTCGGACCAGGTACCGGGGGGCCGTCGTTGCGCTCGACTTTAATCTTTTCAGCTCTCGCAAGTCTTGTCGCGCTATACCGCCCGGCCTTGTCCGCGGAGCCTATTATCGACCAGCCCTATTCCGTGACCTCGGATAATCGTCTCGTCACCGAAGTCATGCTCAATGGCAAGGGCCCATTTAAGATGGTGCTCGACACCGGGTGCAGCCAAACAACGCTCTTGAAGCACACCGCAAAAGCGCTTGGCATCGAGCCTGCGTCAAACGAACTGATCAATGTCTATTCGATCGCGGCTGAATCGAGCTCGCTGCCCTTCGTGATTCGAGAGATCAAGCTCTCTGACACAGAGATCTCTAACCTGACGGTCGTCGTCATCGATGACCCGAGCGATTATCGCGGGCCCGTTCCTGACGGCATTATCGGGGTCGATATTCTCGAGCGCTATGCGATTGTATTTGATTCCGTCAAGGGCCGGCTGAAACTCTTTCCGCGCCAAGACGGAGTGCCCGAGCCCTATTCCCAGTGGCGTCACATTCCTATGACGCCCAAAGCAGTGCGCGGCGCCAACGCAAACTTCTGGTTCATCGATGCCGACTACAACGGCATACGCGCCAAGACCTTGTTCGATCTGGGTATAGGCACCTCTCTCGTAACATGGCGCCTGGCTGAAGCGATCTTGCCGCTCGCCAAGATGCCTAGAAAACAAGACGAGCGTGTGCGCGATGCCCTCGGCAAGGGTCTGCCGGCGTTTCGCATCGAAGACATTACGATCGCGGTGGCGGGGCACTATTGGCTCTATAACACCGTGCTCGTCGCCGATGCGCCGATATTCCAAAGGCTCGATGTCGCCTATCTTCCGATCGGCGTAATTGGCGCAGGCATTCTCTCGGACAAAAGCTTCGCTCTCGATTTCGAAAGCCAGCGGCTCTACATCGCGCCGAAAACCTGATCGCACGGCTTTCCAGGACGCGCGACACTCGCCGCTACCAAATGAATGGGATGATTGCCCAGGTGCGGCGTTTTCGTGCCGCATATTCGGCGCCAAATCGTTCCGCGAGCGCCCGCTCCTCGACCGTAATGCGCCATGCGTAGATGATGAATACGCATCCGATCAACACTGCAATCGAGAGCCAATTGCCCATCGCGAGCGACACCCCAAGCATCGATATCAGCGCGCCAGTGTAGGAAGGATGACGCAGAACGCGATACGGCCCGTTCGTGATAAGCTTGTGCTCGTCGTGCAGAAACACTGAGGTGCGAAAGAATCGCCCCAGCGTCAAGACCGCCCACAAGCGCAGCGCCATGCCTACCCAAATCAGCGCGATCGCCGTATAAAAAATTGGTGGTGCGGGTAGCGCGATGTGAGCCCACGGCCACAAATACGGCGCAGTGAAGGCGCCTCCGATCCCAATTGGAAGCAGCAGGAAGAAACCCAATCTGCTCCCCGCATCTTTTTTCTCGCCCTGCGCGGCGCGCATGTCGCGGCTGAAGATCCACCACTCCATAAGCGCCCAGCCGGCATAGCTGATCCAGAAGATCGTGGACCAATGCGGCATGAAGTAAAACAATGGAAGCCTTGGATACATGGGTCGTTCTAACCTGTCGGGTGCGGCCAAAGCAGAGGAAGTACGATAAAGGCCAGGAAGTTGTTGAGCATGTGCAGCATAAGTCCCGGCGTCAGACTACCACTCAAAATTCGAAAAACCGTGATGAGAATGCTGACCGGCAGGACGAGCAGCATTGCCGCGGCCCCAAAGACTGGCCAGTGCATCACAACAAAGAGGGCCAGGACGATCAATCCGGCCAGCCACCGGTTGAGCCCGCGCCCAACCAGATAGCCGATACCAAAGCCGCGAAACACGATCTCCTCTAGGGCGGGCCCGACCAGGACCGCATAAACCGAGATCAATGCGAACATCGCCGGATCATGCAGATTGTAATCACGGCCGCGAACCGGCCCTATCGAATTGATGATCGGGAGCAAGGCATAAGCGATCGCTGTCGAAGCAAAGAAACCCAGTAGAGCCCAAGCCCAATCTTTAAAGCTGGGCGCCTTGAATGGAATGATGCGATCCACAATTCCGTTGCGCGATGCCCACGCCCAAATCAAGCCGCAGACAAGCAGCCCCGACAAAACGTAGCCCACAGCGCCTACGCGATGCGGCGCAAGCAGCCAACCGATCGCCCCGCCGATCAAGTCAAGATGCAGCGCCTTCACCAGCAACGCGAAGCCAGAATCAAGCCCGATCAGCGAGAAAAGGATTATCGGAAACAGCAATAGCGGAAGGCGCGCGAACGCCCCATTCGATTCATGCTCGATCATGGATTTCCCCCTCCCCGATACGTTGAGGCGATGAGAACCAGCCTGTGGTGCCGCGCGCCAGCTCGACTTCGCGAACGGAGAGGTGATTTCGTGAGTTGGGAAGGCGCTCTGCTCGCGCAACGCCAACCGTCCGGGATCGGATGATCTAGCGGGCCTCAGCGCGATTGGTCTCACCCGTCCGGCGGGCGCGGCCAAATCAGCGGCACGACAAGAAAGCCGTAGGCATTGTTCAGAATATGAAGCAAGAGCCCGGGGGTTAGATTGCCGCTGAGGATGCGGAACACCGTCATCAAAACGCTTGCGGTGAATATCAGCGGCAGTGCGCCGGCGCCGAACACCGGCCAGTGCACGAGAAGGAAGATGACGAGGACAATCGCACCGGCGAGCCATGGGCTAAGCCCGCGCGCAATGAGATAGCCCATCCCAAATCCGCGAAAGACGATTTCCTCGGCGATCGCGCCGACGATCACGCAAATGGCCATCAGAGCGAATGTCGCTGGATCGCTGACGTCGTAGCTTTGCCTACGCAGCGGGCCCAGGGCGCTGACAAGCGGCTGCAAGGCGTACATGCCCACAAGGGTGATCGCAAAGCCAAGAAGCGCCCACAGCAGATATTTTGGAGCCGGGGTGAAGCGAACCACGATGTCGGCAAATCCGGCCCGCGTTGACCAGAGCCACATGGCGATCGCGACAATCAAGCAGCCAAGCCCATAGCCGGTTAGGCCCACCCTTTGTGGACCAAGCAGCCAGCCAAGCGCGCCGCGCGCCAGGTTAAGGCGAAAGAGGTAAACACAGGCAATCAGGATGGTCCCCGTGCCGAGGGTCGATAGAAGCGCGATCGGACACAGCCAAAGCGGCACGTGCGCGAGCGCTGCGCTTCCGTCGTCCTTGATCATAGGGCTTCCCTCCCGGATATTCGCTGAGGCCAAGGTGGCCATCGATTGTCGGGCGGGCTAGCTCGGTTTCGTGAATGGGGGGCAATTTCGTGAGTTGGGAAGGCGTTCAGGTCGCGCGGCGCAAATGGAGTGATCTCTGGCGGCCACCGATTTGGCCGCCGCCCTCTATCTGGCTCAAACATTTCGCGATCACCGGAATAGCCGCTCTCGGCCTCGGCCTCAGTGGAGCTGTCTGGCCGGGCTCGCTCTTACCGACCGTGCCGCGCACGGCGCTCTGGCTCATCACATCGCTGCTCACGGCATTGCAATGGATCGCGGCTGGCACGCTGTTGCGTCCGGCATTCAATGCGTTTCGCCTGCCCCCAATCGCGCTACATGCGATAGTGCCGCTGGTGCTCGCACCAGTTTGCGCAGCCGAATATGTGCTCGCGTCCAAAGCCTTTGGCCTGCTTCGTGAGATGCGGTTCGATCATGCTGCATTGCTCTTCGGTTGGATATTCCTCCGCAACGCTTATCTCGTGGCCTTCCCGGTTCTGCTTGTTGCAAGGTGGGCCGCAAGGCACTCGCCTGAGCGAGCAAAATCAATCGCTCCGCCACCCGCACCTGCTGTGGCCGAAGCTCCGGCGCCGATAACGGCCTGCGCGGATCAGAGGCTCTTAGGTCTCCTGCCTGCTGCCATACGTGCGCCGATCGTCGCACTCAAGGCGGAAGATCACTATGTTCGCGTCTTTACCGAACGCGGCAACACGCTCCTTCTTATGCGTTTTGCCGATGCGCTCACGCATGTCGCTCAACTGCGCGGACTCAGGATTCACCGTTCCTATTGGGTGAATGAAGCTGCAATTCTGAAACGTGCGCGCAATGGCCGCCGCTCCGAGCTTCACTTGACCGGCGGCCTCATCGTGCCGGTCAGCCGAGCACATGAAGACGAAGTTGCGGCGCGCGTTTGTTCAACGGGAGTCCGATAACACTTTCGCCCGTTCGCTCGCGAATTGGTCTCTCAACGCAGGATCACTAAGTTCCGCTGCAGCATCATCGGCGCTGGCAAGTGCGCGCGCCAGCTCCCTCGCGTCGGCAAGTTTCGCGAACGCTCTTGCGCGGGCAAGATTAAGCTGTGCGGTGTCGAGCGGCCGCTTACCGTTTGCACTGATGATTGCGAGCGCTTGATCGGCATTGGCAATCGCTCGTTGATAGTCTCCGAGCTCATTGGCGACACGCGCTTTCAAGTAAAGTGCCAATTCTTCGTTGATCCAGGTGCCGCATTTCAGCCAATACTCATGGCTTGCATCAGCGGCAAGCCGCATCAATTCATCTTCGCCGGTGGAGCGCGATGCGGAGTCGTGAAGGTCCCAGGCGATATTGTTGCTCGCCGCGGCAATCCCGCGGCTGAGAGCCGGCGTCGGCTCCACGCGGCGCGCGAGCGCAAGTGCGGCACGATAGGTCCTCGCGCCGTCATTGAGCTGCTTCGATCCGATCATTGCATTGGCAAGCATGCAGCGCGTATCGAGCAATGCCGCATCCCAACCCGCATTGGATGCGCCGACATATTTGAGCTCTGCCTCGGTAGCGCCAACCGGATCGCCGCCAAGGAGCCGAGCCACATAGAGCCTGCCCCACGCTCTTGCAGTCTCGCTGGTTGGTTCTGCGGTCGCGAGAACGCAATCGGCCACAGTTCGCGCGCGCCGCCAGTCGCGCAAATGCTCGCCGATCGTATGGTTGGAAAGATGCAGAAACGGCGCGAAGTGAGCCGGCTCAATCGCGGACGCCGCTGCCATCTCGAGCTCGCGCGCAAGCCGTTCGCTTTCGGTAGCGTGATAGTCCCAGCCGTGGTTGAGTAGCTTTTCAAGCATCTAGCCCACCATCGCCAAGGCAATTATGTGCGTGCAGCTAGGAACATCCAAGCTGCTGTTATCGGCCGCCGGCACGATCTGACTATACGTCACTTTGGCGGGCGAACTACATAGAGTGTCCTTCTTGAGATATCGGTTGGCGCTCTATGCTGTCATTCTGGAAATAAAGGAATGGAGGCGCCGATGACCATCAAACTCACCCACCTCATCAAGTTCGTGTCGAACATGGACAAAGCGGTCGCGTTCCACCGTGACGTTCTTGGCTTGCCGCTGAAATTCGCCTCGCCCGAATGGAGCGAATTCGCAACCGGCGAGACCACGCTGGCGCTTCATCCGGCTTCGGAAAAGTATCCGCCCGGCGGCGCAATGGCCGGATACAGGACCGACGATTTGAAAAAGCTCTATGCTGATCGAGACAAGCTTGGACTTCGCTTCACCAAAGAGCCCGCGGAGATGCATGGCGGCTTGATGGCGCACTTCCTCGATGCGGACA
>JBAQHC010000292.1:0-4520 GCA_049288095.1 Alphaproteobacteria bacterium
CAAGAAGTACGACGAAACCGGTCGTCACCCAAGGCAGATAGCGCTCAATGAAGGTCCTAATCGGCGCGCCGAAAATGCGCACAAGGGTTGCCTCGATGAAGAAGCGCGCGGATCGCGTAAACAGCGCCGCCGGCAGGAAGACGAACACGCTCAGCTTCGCCGCGCCACACGCAATCGTGACGATCTTGAAAGGAATTGGCGTGAAGCCTTGGAGCGCGACGATCCAGGCACCCCATTTATGAAACAGCGCCACGAAGTTCTGGTAGGCGTGCTCCATACCGAAGGTTGCGATGATCCAGCGGCCTACGGTCTCGTAAACGAAGAAGCCGATGCCGTAGCCGACAAGGCCACCAAGCACCGAGGCGAGGGCACAGATGCCGGCCACCCGCCAGAACCGCTCGGGCCTGGCGATCACCATGGGAATCACCATCACGTCCGGCGGGATCGGAAAGAAGATGCCCTCGCAAAAGGCAATCAGGGCGAGCCAGTAATAGGCGCCCTCGCTCTCCGCGAGGGTAATCAGCTTGTCGTAACTACGGCGAAGCATTTTACACTTGAACCTTATTCCCAACTGGGCGCATAGGCGTGATCAAAGACGCGCCTTTGGTCAAGCCGAAAGGTGCGTCCACCGGGCAACTTCTCTAAGCTAGCGCGTCACGAGTTAAGGATCTGAGCCTGATGTCCATTACAGTCGCCCGCGCTGCCCAGACGACATATCGCTTCGTCTGGACGCATGTGCTGACCTTCCTGCGGTTGACCTGGCTGCCGCTCCTCATCAGCTCGCTCGCAAGCACCTATACAAGCGTTAAGCTCTTGCCCTTCCTTCCGGCGCTTCAAGACAAGGCCCCTGCGCAGATCGTGGCGGCGGCGAGGCCCATCGTGGGCTGGCTGCTTTTCGGTCTCAGTATAACGGTTATCACGAGCGCGGTCGCGGCCGTGGCAGTCATGCGCTACGTCGTGCGCGGCGATCCTGGCACCGATAACAAGGTTGTGCATGTCGCGTTCGGTGTGCCGGAGCTGCGCGTCATTGCCGTCACGATCATCATCGCCGCGATGATGTTCTTGGCCGGTATTCCGTTCGTGTTTCTGTTCGGGCTCATCAGCACGATCACGGCGTCGCCCATCGTGTTCAATGTCATGCCGTTTGCGATCAGCGCCGGAGTCTTGATCATGGCTGCCCGGTGGATGATGGCTTATCCCGTCGCCGCGATCGAAAACCGCATCAATTTCGATCGCGCATGGTCGCTGATCCGGCCTGGCTATCCGCAATTTCTGCTGCTGATCGTGTGCCTGCTACTGCCGCTTTTCGTGCTCGACACGGCCGTTGAGCTCTTGGTAGCACCCGACCCCAACGGCACCGTCGCGCAGATGCGCGCGGCGATCGAGCAGCGCTGGGCGCTCATTACGGCCTGGAGCTTCGTTATCAATTTCGCCATGACCGCTGTGTTTTTCACCGCTCTGGGAATCGTCTATCGAGAAGCGACGGGCAAGCATTTCGGCATCACGGCCTGAAGGCAGAACATGATGTGGGAGCCGATCGAGACGCTCGCGAATGCCCAAGCCGCAGTGAGCCAGAAGCTGGTGCGGCATTGGCCGGGCTTTTTGCGTGCGAGTGTCGTTCCTGCGGCGGCAGCGGTGGCCGCTCTCATCTGGATGGCTGAAGCCTATTGGGCGTGCGCCGGCTTTACCGCGGGCCAGATCGCGGCAATGGTCAGCACGGGCGCGGCGATCTTCTACCTGTCTACGCTCGCGGTCGGCCGCCTTGTGCGGATCGGCCTTGGCGTTGAGCGGCCGCGAAAGGTGCGGGCGCTAGCCTCTACGCGCCCCGATACGCGTATTTTGGTCGTTTGTTTCGGCCTCCTTGCGCTTGTGGCCGCCGGCGTGTTGCTCGAAGTCCTCACTGCGCGTGCCGTCATCACCTCCTACTTCGTCGCCGGAAGCGAAGTGATCGCCCGGCCGGTGCTCGCCGTCGCCCAAGTCGCGATCCTGCTTGGCCTCTATTACCTGTTGGGGCGGCTGTCGCTGTTCTTGCCTGCGCAAGTTACGGCGCCGGGCGCTGAGCCGGCCGTGATCTGGCGAGCGACCGAGGGGCATGGCGCAATCCTCTTCATCGTCGTGGTTGCGGTGCCCGTGGCGGTGCTCTCTCTTTTAGCCGGGCCGATGCTTTGGTGGGTCGGCGCACTCCCCTGGCCTGGGCTCGATGACTTCGCGCGCACCCAAACGCTCGGGCTGAGGCTCGGCACTCGCCTCTACC
This sequence comes from Alphaproteobacteria bacterium, assembly GCA_049288095.1. Classification (GTDB taxonomy): domain Bacteria; phylum Pseudomonadota; class Alphaproteobacteria; order CAWBKL01; family CAWBKL01; genus CAWBKL01. The sequence goes on from JBAQHC010000292.1 coordinate 2,255, forward strand.
TCGTTGTTCCGGTTCTGTTTTTGAGCCTTTTGGCATTCTGGTCTCTGATCGCCGCGGGTCTTTGCGCGGCCTGGGACGCGCTTAAGGAGCGGGGCGTTCTGCAAGGGCTCGAGCCGCGTCTTGAGGCCACAAAAGCCGCGGCAAGTGCAGAATAGTTACTGCACGGCCTGATGCGCCTTTGTTACGATGCCCTGGGTGGTGGCATCGGGGGTGTTCAGGCTTGAAACCCAAAATCCCGATATTCGATACGGTCGGGCATGGCTTTTATTTTGGGCTGACCCGCTATTTCGCGATTTTGAAGGTCACCTGGATTCCGGCCTTGATCGCGGGCGCCTTGCTGGCGTTCGAGCTGATTCTGCAGCAGCAACATGCTCACAAGCCCGGCCATGGTGACGGCCACCTTTCGGACTATGCGGGGCTCATCGGCTCCTTGCCGCTTTACGCGCTTCTCTCGATTCCGGCAGTCGAAGCCTATCGGATGGCGGTGTTTGGCCGTCAGCCGCCACGCGGATTGCTTTACTTCAGATTTGGCGGCACTGAGCTCCAGTTTGTCGCCTCGCAGCTCGTCACCACGGTCTACATGATGATTTATGTGGTGCTGGCGCTCGTTCTCGTCGTGCCGCTTGCCCTCGGCGCCTATTACCTGTTTGTGCCGTCCGACGCGCCTGCACTGGCGAGCATCGCGCGCACCATGTCGTCCTTCGCACCGACCGACAACCTCACTTGGCGCATCAGGATCGGTGCCGGCGCGGTTGCCTTGTTCTTCGTGCTGTCGTCCTTCGGCACGGTTCTGTTTAGCCTGGTACAGCCGATTGTTGTCGCCGAACACAGGATCGGCATCTGGAAGTCGATGAGGCTTTTGTGGTTCGGCAATGCGCTACGGCTTGCCATTGCCTGGGCAATCGTCGGCATAACCTTCATCTGCTTCACGACCGTGATTGTCGCTGCGATCAACGCATTCGGCCCGCGCATTCTCTACTGGGTGATGCCGCACTTCGATCAAAAGAATACGCAGGATCTAGTGATCGGCTGGATGATCTTGATCTTCGTGCCGACCTTGCTTTTGGGCACGCTTGCGCTTGGTGTGACAGCCGGGGTCAACGGCTTTGCGTATCGACGTCTTGCCGTTCAGACGCCACCGGTGCTTCCCGCTTCGGCAGTTCACAACACGAAGCGGGAGCCTGAATTGTGAAGAGAAGCCGCGCAGTTGCGTTTCTTGCGGCGGAAGATGACATCGCCACAGCGCCCACAGAGATTTCGACGCCCGCCCGCGTGCCCGTTTTGGCGAGCCTTAAAGCCGGCTGGGTCTTCTTCTTCACACGCTTCAAACAGATTGCAGCGCGCCTTTGGCTCGCGGCAGTGGTGCTTGCGGTCATCGAATTTTACGCTCGCGCGCCGGGCGCGGGCCCTGATGTGGTCTTGGCTCTGGTCTATATCTTTCTTTATCTCTTCGCCTTCGCGAGCCTCTATGTGCTGGCGCTCGGCGCGCCGCAGCAGCGCCCGGTGATTGCAGGTTTTGCAATCGGCCCAGACGAGCTGCGCTTTTTCCTCACGACGTTGATCTATCTCGTTATAGCTGGCGTGCTGATCGGTGGCGCTTATCGTGTCGGCTATCAACTTGCCCAATGGGTGTCGATTTCCGGCGATGTTGCAAAGCTCGCCAATCCGACTTCCCTTGATGATGTGCGCTGGTTCCAGGATATGCCGCGCGTGCAGCAGATTGTTTTGACGGCTCCGCTTGGTTTCGCCGCAGTGATCTTGCTGTGGTTCAGCACGCGCTATGTATTCGTGCCGCTCCACGTCGTTGCCGTGCGCAAGCTTGCGATCTTTGATGCGCTAGCACTTACCAAGCACAACACCTGGCGCCTTTTGTTGTTGATGGTGCTCCTCGGCCTCATTCTCGCAGGCGTGGGGTTTGCGCTCACGAGTGCTATATCAACGATCGAGCTCGCTTTGATCGATAGCGCGCGCAATGTGATGCATGGCGGCACGTTTGCCGGTGGGCACCATTCGCTGCTCAAGACGGATGCGTTGCGAGCCCAGCCCCAGTGGATCGCGCCGGCCACGTTGACATTCATCAACCTGATGGCAGTGTCGGTGATCGTCGGCACGCTTTCGCACGCATACCAGAAGGTCGCCCAGCGCTAGAGCAATTTCCACTTAATCGCGTCCATATCCGGCGTGTTTGAAGAAGTTGTCGCATTCGTTCGGCGGGAAGAGATCGATGATGCGTCCGATGGCTTTCCAGAGGGCTTCGATCGAACGC
>JBAQHC010000293.1:0-3664 GCA_049288095.1 Alphaproteobacteria bacterium
GCGTTCGATCGAAGCCCTCTGGAAAGCCATCGGACGCATCATCGATCTCTTCCCGCCGAACGAATGCGACAACTTCTTCAAACACGCCGGATATGGACGCGATTAAGTGGAAATTGCTCTAGCGCTGCTGGCAACGACAGGCGCAGGGATGGGCGCGCGTGCTCTCGCGCCGACGGTTTCCTTGAGGAAGAAAGTCGCAACGAGAGCCGTCGCAATGCAGGCAATTTCTATCATGAAAGGCGCGGCGAGACTGGTTTTATCGGCAACCCAGCCGCCAAGGGCAGGGGCGCCGAAGCTGCCGGCAAGCTCGCCGACCCCGGGGATGAAGCCGACCGCCGTACCGACACTGCGGATCGGCAGGGATTCGCTCGGGATCGCCATGATCACGAGCGGAGCCGCGCCTGCGACCGTGGCGCTCAACATCAGAAGAATGGCGAGACCGATTACCGGCCCGTGAAAGAACAGCGTTGCGCAGGGGCCGATGAGCCCCATGACGAAGCAGCCGGCGACCACCGGCTTGCGCCCGATGCGATCAGAGAGCGCGGGCACGAGACATAGTACCGGAATGCCCATGAACCCGACGGCACTCAGGATAAAGCTGAGCTGGGTTGGCGTTATGTGACGCACATTGACGTAGTAGAGCGGCAAGAAAATGCCATCGAGCGCGAATCCCGCCATGACGCAAGCGCATATGAGCGCGCAAAGCCACACATTCCGTGTACGGATGACTTGGCTGATCGGCAACAGTGCCTCCTCATGAGGCGCCGCCTGTGGCGCGGGCGAGGCCGACACAGTGGCGACGAGGTGCGCCGAAGGGGCTTTTTCGCGCGCGAACTTCCATATGGCGAAGGCCGCAATGAGCCCCGGAATGCCGGCAATGAAAAAGGCCGCATGCCAGCTCAGATTCTGCGCGAGCGAGATAAGAACGATGGGGCCCAGAATGCCGGCGATCAACGGGTTGAACGCGATCATGGCGCCGCCATTGAAGCCGCGCCGCCCGGGCGAGGAGGCTTGGGCCAGCATGGCGACCGAGAGCGGCGGCACGGGGCCTTCAGCCAGGCCCATGAACAGGCGGGCCGCAATCAGCAGGGCAAAAGATGTGGCAAGCCCAGAGATGAAGGAGCATAGCGAGAACACGACAACCGCGGCGATCAGCATCGGCTTGCGGCGGCCTAACGTATCGGAGAGACGGCCGAATACGATGTTGGAAATCGACCAAGTGAGAGCGAGGGCTGAACCGACCAACCCAACCTGGGTGTTGGAGAGATGCAGATCCTTCACGATGAACGGCATCAAAATGTTCACCGCGCCGCGATCGAAGAACACGATGCCGAACGTTGTGCCTATGATCAGCAGCAGCGCGTTCTCATAGGTAAAGAGCCGCAATCTCGTCATGGCGCACCCCCGCGAGGCGCTATCCATATCAGAGATACTGGGGCTTGGGATGCTTGACCTCCGGCCGGCCGGACCGCAGATCGCACTCAGCCCTTGCACCAGGGAGTCTTACGCCCGCCATCATAGGCCATGGCAAGGCGCTTCTTGAGCATAAGATCGCTCACGTCTCGTCCATCATCGAGCAAGATGCGCGCATCGACACGGCCGCCATATTTGTCGGTCTCTATGCCTACAAGCTTCACATCGCGATCCGCGATGAGCGAAGCGAGATAGGTTTTCGCTTGATCGGCCTTATCGCGTTCGAAATCGCAATGCGCATGGGTACCGATCTCGGGCGCATCGATGCCGGTGAGGCGGACATTCACGTCGATCCTTTGGTTGATCCAGATCTGCGCCTCGACTTGGGCCGTGTCCCCGTCGATGACCCGGACGACATGGGCCGAGACGGGCCCGTCGAGCTCCGCGCCGCGCGCCGGAACCAGGAAATAGGGTGCCAGCAGTACCGCCAGCCCGAGGGCGGCGAGCGCGATGTGTTTGAGAAGCGATCCCACAAGACGACCGATAACAACTATGCCGTGTATCTCCTGCAATGATACGCGCAAAGAGAGTGTGTGGGCAAGCGGACAACTCACGAGGAGTATCGCGAACCAGCGTTAGCGCCTGGTTCTCGACCGCATCGATCCAAGCGGTTCATCCTTCGACAAGCTCAGGATGAGGGGCTGTCGGATGGGTGACCGGAACAACTGCTCCCTCATGGTGAGCTTGTCGAACCATGACGACCGCATCCTCAACGCATGCCTACGGCTCAGAAATCGCTGGCGATGCCGTCTTTTTCCCAATCGCCATGACGCGTGGGCTCGGGGCCCTTGGGTCCGCCCTTCTCAGGCGGAAGCGCCGGCACGCGCTGAGCCCTGCGGCGCGCCTCCGCTTCGGCGAGCGCACGCTTGGCTGCCTCGGCGATTCGCTGCCCGCGGGCTTCTTCTTCGCTGTCGCCTGTGCTCATGCCGCCTATATGCAAAGCCCCGGGTGCGCTAGCAAGGGCCGATGGCAAAGAGCGAACAACCGATCTTGAGCAAGGATTCGCGTGGCCTTGCGCTGGCGATCCTATCGCGCGTTCTCGACCGCCGCCGGCCGCTTGAGGAAGCGCTCACCGAGCCGGCACTCGCGGGCGGGCTCAACGAGCTGGACGACCGAGAGCGGCGCTATGCGCTGAACCTGGTGCGCACCAGCTTGCGCCATCTCGGCCAGATCGATGACCTTCTCGCGCACTTTGTCGACAAGCCGCTGCCGCCACGCGCAGGGGCCACGCCGCATATTTTGCGCATCGCCGCCGCCGACCTTTTGTTTCTCAAGACCGAGCCCTATGCCGCAGTCAATTCCGCTGTCCAGCTTGCAGCGCGCGATTCCAAAGCTCGGCACTTTCGAGGCCTCGCAAATGCCGTGCTGCGCCGGGTTGCGAGCGAAGGCGCGTCAATGCTATCGGCCCAGAAAGTCGAAGAAGTCCTGCTGCCGCAATGGCTCGCCGATGGCTGGCGGCGTGCATATGGCGAAGAACGAGCAGCTGAAATCATCAAAGCGCATTTGGCCGAGCCGCCGCTCGACATAACGCTGAAGCCCGGCCTCAATGCCGAGGAATGGGCCGTGCGCCTTGAGGCGCAAGCTCTGCCAACTGGTAGCGTGCGCCGCTTCCGGGCCGGGCAGGTGACGGCGCTGCCGGGCTTCGAGGAGGGCGTCTGGTGGGTGCAGGATGCGGCGGCAGCGCTGCCGGCGCGGCTTTTCAAAAACATCCGTGGACAGACGATTATCGATCTGTGCGCCGCGCCTGGCGGCAAAACCGCATGGCTTGCGGCCTCCGGCGCTCAGGTGATCGCAGTCGATAAAGATGAAGCGCGTGCCGAGCGCATGGCCGGCAATTTGGGGCGCCTCAAGCTGGAGGCCAAGATCGTCATCGCCGACGCCCGCGACTATAAGCCCGATGCAGCCGCTGACGGCGTTCTACTCGACGCCCCATGCTCCTCGACCGGCACGATCAGGCGCCACCCGGATCTGCCCTGGATCAAAGAGCCCGATGACATCCGTGCACTGATGATGCTTCAAGCCGAGCTGCTCGCAGCGGGCTTTGCGATGCTCAAGCCCGGCGGCACCCTTGTCTATTCCGTCTGTTCGCTCGAGCCCGAGGAGGGCGAGGAAGCCATCGAGCGCTTCCTGAAATCGGAGCCAAACGCACAGCGTGCGCCAATATCGGCCGACGAAATCCCCGGCATCGCAC
>JBAQHC010000294.1:0-3505 GCA_049288095.1 Alphaproteobacteria bacterium
AAAGAGCTCATTTTGAAAGTCGTCGATGAAGGCGACTTCTTCGAGCTGCAATCCGCGTTCGCGAAAAACATCGTCACCGGTTTCGCACGCATCGATGGTGAAACGATCGGCGTCATCGCCAATCAACCGATGGTTCTCGCGGGCGTCCTTGATTCCGATGCCAGCCGCAAGGCTGCGCGCTTCGTGCGCTTCTGCGATTGCTTCAACATTCCGATCCTCACTTTCGTTGACGTGCCGGGATTTCTCCCAGGCACGGCGCAGGAATATGGCGGCCTCATCAAGCACGGCGCCAAGCTTCTCTTTGCCTATTCGCAGGCGACTGTTCCTCTCGTTACCGTGATTACGCGCAAGGCGTTCGGCGGTGCTTACGATGTCATGGCCTCAAAGCATGTCGGCGCCGACATCAACTACGCTTGGCCAACTGCGCAGATCGCGGTCATGGGCGCCAAGGGCGCGGTCGAGATCATTTTCCGCGCCGAGGCCCAAGACCCCGAAAAGCTCGCCGCGCGAACCAAGGAATATGAGGAGCGCTTCCTCAATCCTTTCGTCGCCGCAAGCCGCGGCTATATCGACGAGGTGATCATGCCTCGCAACACCCGCGGCCGCATCGCGCGTGCGCTCAAGACGCTGCGCAACAAGACCGTCGAGCGGCCGCGCCGCAAGCACGACAACATCCCGCTTTAGCCTGTCGCTGATCACCAGGCGCATTTCGCCAGATAAGCTGAGAGATGGGGGTGAGCGTCACGCTCATCAAGAGCCGGGTTGCCTTCTGACCGGAGCCCCCAAAGCGTTCGCACCGGGTTATCCCCACCCGGGGGCGCCCAAACCCTCGAAAAGTATCCGCTTTGTTCACGGCAAAAATTCTTTGGGCCGATCCCACGAGGCATCGTCCGTAAGGACATTTCCGCAACAGCCGAGGCGGTGTCATCTAACTGTCATCTGACTGTCATCTGAACTTCGCGCAGCCCTGATCAATACGCTTGTCTAGTACGGAATGGGGACGGGGCTGGTGTAGGTCAATCGCGGCAGCTCGGTCGCTCGCGCAGATTTTTGCTCCTTTGACACAACTGAGTGAGGTTGAAATGGTGGGGAAAACACCTTGGCTTGCCGGCGCATCGCTGGCGGCGATTTTAATGCTGGCAGGATCGGGGTCGGCGTTTGCCGGCAGCTCCTCCGGCGGGCCGTCCAATGCCGAGCTTCAGCAGGAAATCGAAGACCTGCAGTACAGCATGCAGCAATCGCAGATCAGCAGCTCACAGAGGGTTAACGCTCTCAACGATCAGCTCTCAAAAGTCGCGACGAGCGGCTGGTGGAGCAATACCTCGATCAGCGGCCGCATGTATTACAACGCGAGTTGGATCGACAACGAAGTGAACGGCGTCAAGTCTGGCAACATCAACGGCGTAGGCTTCGACATCAAGCGCTTCTACTTTGGTGTCGACCACAAGTTTAACGACACCTACTCGGCCAATCTCACGACCGATTTCCAGTTCGCTAGCGCAATTAGCGCAACCGAGCTGTTCATCAAGAAGGCGTATCTGCAAGCAAAATACTCTGATGCGCTGACTATCCGCCTTGGCGCGACCGATCTGCCTTGGGTTCCCTTTGTTGAGGATCTCTACGGCTATCGCTTCGTTGAAAACGTGATCATCGACCGCACGAAGTTCGGCACCTCGTCGGATTGGGGCATTCATGCCTCCGGCAAACTGCTGAAAGGCGGCATGCTCAATTACGCCGTGGCGGTGGTCAACGGTTCCGGTTACAAGAGCCCGTCAGGCGCCGGCAATGCGACACACTTCAAGAGCGTCGACGTCGAAGGTCGCGTGAACCTCAACGTTCAAGACTTCATCTTCGCGGTCGGCGGCTATTACGGCAAACTTGGCAAGGACGTGCAGACGGCCAATGACTTCCACACGGCCACGCGCCTTGATGCACTGGTCGCTTACAAGACCGCCAAAGCACGGCTCGGTTTCGAGTATTTCAATGCGCACAATTTCAACAGCGTGACGACTGCTGGCCCGGGTGATCGGGCGGAAGGCTTCGGCGGTTTCGCCTCCTATCAATTCACCCCGATGTGGGGCGTATTCGGCCGTTATGACTATGTCGAGCCAAATCGCGTACCGGCGGTCAAGGTGAAGGACAACTACTTCAACGTCGGCATCGACTGGACGCCGACCAAGATTGTTGACTTCGCTTTGGTCTACAAGCGCGACAAAGCCGACCACGGCACGATCGGCACATCGAACGGCACGATCGGGGGAGCGGTTGACGGAACGTACGACGAAGTTGGCATCTTTAGCCAATTCCGTTGGTAACGGCAGCAATACGCGGCGGGCCCGTATCGTGTTTCCGGGTCCGCCGTCGCTAGTCCTGCAGGGACTGAGTATTCTTCGTCTCGATTGCGAATCTAAGAGAGAGGACCATCATGAGAATTACGTTTTCAAAAGTGGCTGCGATCGCTGCTGGTATTGCCGCGGCGGCGGCGTTCACTACCGCTGCTTTCGCCGCCGACATCACCGGCGCGGGAGCAACGTTTCCCTATCCGATCTATTCGAAGTGGGCCGACGCTTATAAGTCGCAAACCGGTATCGGCCTGAACTACCAATCCATCGGTTCCGGCGGCGGTATCGCTCAAATCAAAGCAAAGACGGTGACGTTCGGAGCGTCCGACATGCCTCTCAAGGCGGACGAGCTTGAGAAGGCCGGACTTGTCATGTTTCCGACTGTCGTCGGCGCTGAGGTGATTGTTTACAATCTTCCGGGCATCAAGTCCGAGGATCTCGTTATCAATGGCACTACGCTTGCCGACATCTACCTCGGCAAGATCAAGAAATGGAATGATCCGGCGATCGCGGCGCTCAACCCCGGGGTCCGCCTTCCGAAATTGGACATCGTCGTGGTGCACCGCTCAGATGGATCGGGCACGACGTTCATTTTTGCCAACTATCTATCGAAGGTCAGCCAGGAATGGTCGAGCAAGGTAGGCGCCGCAACCTCCGTGGAGTGGCCAACTGGTATTGGCGGCAAAGGCAACGAAGGCGTTGCTGTTAACGTCGCCAATACGATCGGCTCCATTGGCTATGTCGAATATGCATATGCCCAGCAGAACAAGCTGACCTATGCGCGCATGAAGAACCATGATGGTCAGACTGTGAGCGCCAACATGGAATCGTTCCAGTCCTCGGCCGCCAACGCCGATTGGGAGCATGCGGACCACTTCTACATGATCCTGACCGATCAGCCGGGTGCGAAGTCCTGGCCGATCGAGAATCCCACTTTCATCTTGATGTACAAGAATCCAAAAAATCAGGCGGCCAGCAAGCAAGCTCTGGACTTCTTTAAATGGGCGTACGCCAATGGCGATGCGATGGCGGAAAGCCTGCTGTACATCCCGCTGCCCGATAGCGTTGTCAATTTGATCCAGCAAAGCTGGAAGCAGATCCAGGGCTCGGGGATGTAATCGCCTCAGTTTTGCTGGTACATCAACGTCTGGCGAGCCCCGCAC
>JBAQHC010000295.1:0-1547 GCA_049288095.1 Alphaproteobacteria bacterium
CGCCGGGCTAGCGCCGGCCGCAGCCGACGACGACATCGCCAAGGGGAGCGAGCTTGCACACGCACTGTGCGCCCAGTGCCATCTCAACGAAGGTCAGGGCGAGAAGCAGGGGCCGATGGGCATCCCGGGCTTTGCCGCGGTGGCCAACCGCCGAGCGCAAACGTTTCAGGGAATCGTCGCCTGGCTCAAATCGGTGCCGCCGATGATGCCCAACCACCACTTGACCCAGGACGAGATGAACGCGCTGGCCGCCTACATCATGTCGCTGCGTAAGGGGCCGTAGGCGCGGGCTCGGCCAGGACTTCTGGTCGCCGATAGCCGTGCAGTCGCCGGCCGACCGGAGTTCGGGTCTCCTTGCCCCTCAACAACGGACCGAATGCGAGACTCTGAGATCGTCAGCGTTGGGCCAGCAACCGACATGAAAGTTGGCGACCAAGGCGACAGGGCGTTCCGGCGCGGACGCCCGAAACGCCGGGAAAAAAGGGCTTCTTTTGCAGCTTAGCGACGGCTGAGGTTTAGTGATGCCGAACCGCTATCACCGGCGAGAGTTACGCTCTGGCTTCTGCCCTGCACTACAATGCGGATCGTTCCCGAAACATTGTATTCGGCGTTGTGGAAGCTGCCTCGGAAGCGATTTGGGCTAACCTGGTACACGGTTGCTGTTTGAGAAGCCGTGCCCGAGGCGGTCGTGCATGTGGCACTAAGCTGATAGCTATTTCCGCCGGCGCGACTGTAGCGGGCCCGGCAACGTGCCCTCTCCTTGCTACCAGATGCAAAAGACACCCAGCCGCCGCCGCTCCATGATCCGGTGAGGTCGCCTCCGGATCCTGCCTTGCTGGAGACTGGTCCGGTCGTCGCCAGGCCTGCAAGCGTCATGAGGCCGACGAGCCCGAGCACCCGGCCAGCAGCCGAAGCCAGCCACGCGCTGGCGAGATTGATCTCTAATCGATTTGGTTGGGATTTCTGCGCGTTCATGACCGGACCTAACTGAGGTGTCTAAACAAGATTGTCGAGCTCGATATGGAACAGGATGAGATACCAGCGAGAAGAGTCACCGACAAACGCAAAGAGAGTCTGAAGAGCCCGGCGCAGCATGCCTATCATCCCGCTGCGGCCCATCCCCTGGCTCTGATCACCATCGGGCCGCTGCGCGATGCCGGCCGGCGCTATTGCGAACAGGCTGATCAAGAGAGCGGCCAGCGTGACGCATTATGTCTCTTCATGATACGTGCTCCACAGCGTGCTTACGGGCGTTTGTTGATCAGATGATCGCTACAATGTCTCGACGCGCGCAGCATTGATGGGGGTCAACGGGCGAAAAGGGCGGTGAGCGAGGGATTCTGATCGACACCAGCAGAGATCATCGCCAATCAGGCACCATATGCGATCAAGTTTTGGAAGTGATCGATATCGAGGCTGGAGACGACACCTCATTGGCTTTAACGCGTAAAGCCACCGGCTAGGAACTGCAGGCCATCGGAGGTCGCCATTCGCATGGATCCCCGCCTTCGAGGACTATCGTGCAGCGAAGCCGCGCGGCGTTTACT
>JBAQHC010000296.1:0-7351 GCA_049288095.1 Alphaproteobacteria bacterium
CACCAAGCCATCAGGCGCCCAGTGACCGCCAAAAGCCGCGATCACCGGCGGAAGCTTGTCACAGCGCGTTGTCTTCTTGCCGTCGCCGCCGTATTCGGGCGCTAAAATGTATTTGTTCTGGATCTCGTCATAGTAGCAGTAGGGCCAGCCGTAATTTGCGCCCTCAACCACCTTCACCATCATCTCCGCCGGCAGGTCCGATCCCTGTTTGGCCGTGAAGGTTTCGGGCCAATTGTCAGAAAGATTGTCGCGGCCATGCGGAACGTCGATGAGATCGCCTGCGGGATCGAAGGCAATTGCCACGGAGTTACGCAAACCGCTCGCGAACCGCTCTTTGGCGCTAAAGGCCTGGTTCAGTTTATCGGGCGCGTATTTCCAAATGCCTGCCCGCGTCTCGGTTTCCGTACACGGATCAATACCCGGAGAATGCAAATTGCGATCCTTGACCTGGCAGGCATTCGTGGCCGAGCCCGAGTTGACGAAGAGCGTGCCGCTCTTGTCGATCGCGATCGAATGCATTGTGTGATTGCCGGTCATCGGCAACCCGCTCACAATCGTTTCGCCGTCTTTCGGCAGAACGCCGCCAAGCTTGTAGCGCACGATCTTGCCGCTTGCCTCGGCGTAGAGATAGCCGTTGTAAAGCGCGATGCCCGTGCCGCCGGTATTGTCCTTGACAGTGCTGTCTTCGCCGAAGTGCTGAATGCTATCAGCCGTCCCATCGCCATTGGTGTCTTTTAGGGCGACAAGGAAGCCGCCCGGTATGCGCGGCGCGGTCGACTTGAACGGCGAGACCCAAGAATTGAGATAAACGGTGCCGTCAGCGCCGACGACCATGTGGCGCGCTTCGCCAAGCTTTTCGGCAAACACGGTTGCGCAAAATCCGTCGGGCAATTTGAGGCCTGCATTATCCGGTGCGCAAGCCGGAGCGGCCACAGCTGGTGCCGCTATCAAAGCAGCAAATGCGGCCCCGATCATGTGCCATGTCTTGAGTTTCATAGCTTTCCCCTACTGGTTTTCTGTCTTCTCTCTTCTTCGGATTCCAATCTCGTCATTGCGAGGAGACCATTAGGTCGACGAAGCAATCCAGCCTCATGCTAATCTCTGGATTGCTTCGGCCTTCGGCCTCGCAATGACGGGCCTAGTTCACGCGCACGGGCTTTAAGCCCAACACTGAGCGCGCTTCGGCGGCCGACATCGGCTCGCAATTCAATTCCTTCAAGATGCGCACCTGGCGCTCGACGAGCGTGAGGTTATTAGTCTTCTGGCCGCGGGCATAATAGTGATTGTCCTCGAGCCCGACGCGCACGTGGCCGCCAAGCAAGATCGCTTGGGTCGTTGCCGGCAATTGCGCCGGCCCGATGCCGGAAACGCACCAGATCGAGTTCGGCGGCAGCAGCTTCACCATCGCGAGCAATGTCTCTTGCGTGTAAGGCGCGGCGCCTTGAAAGCCCGATTCACCGCCGAGCACCATGTTGATGTAATAGGGCGGCTTGTCGTAGCCCTTCTTGATGAGGCGCGTGACATCCTGCGCAAGATGCTCCGGCGAAAACACTTCCCATTCGGGCTTCGCGCCTTTTTCCAAAATGCGCTTGATCAATATCTCGCAGCGCGACGGCGGCGTGATGACGACAACCTCGCGCTCCGGATTGACCGTATCGACGACCGTTACGCCGTCGAAGGTGCACATTTCGGCGCCGCCATCGCACCCCTTCAAGCGCTCCTCGAAGTCGCTTTCGTAGAGCCCGTCATTGCGGCGGATCAGCATGTCGCCGGAATTGCCGCCGCCTGTCGAATTGTTGAGGATGATGTCGGAGCCGCGCGCACGAATTTTGTTATTGATCGCGCGATAGATCTCTGGGTTGCAGGTCGCTTGATCGTCCGGCCGGCGGGCGTGAATTGCGACGATCGATGCGCCCGCCTTCCAACTTTTGAAGGTGTCGTCAGCGATCTCGTCCGGCTGCGTCGGCAGTGCCGGGTTCGCGCTCTTCATCGACATCCCTCCCGTGGGGGCGATCGTCACCATCACTTTGCGGTCGGCCATTCCTCGTTTCCCCGGCTGGCTGATTTGTTGGGCGCAACACTAGCCGAAGCTTTCACCCCCGCAAATGCGCCGCCCGTCACAATCGGGCCAGGCCACTCGCACTCACCCACCTGATTTTATTGGAGCTTTCGGAATATTCATTTTTTCGTTTTCTCGAATTATCCCTCCCCACTCTTTCGAGCGCCGCCCAAGAGTCTGGACTGATTGGCTTGGGGTTCGAACGGCATACATGGAGATGGAGATTGCGTGCGGAAACTCAAGTGGCGTGCGCATGGCCGGTGAGGCCGCAATAGCTGAGCGTCAACATGAGCCGTGTCCCGCGTATGTGGTGATCCCGGTGAGATGTGCGTAAGGCGGTATCGTATTTGGCTCCCTCCAGCATCCCCGTGCTGTCCATGAACGCGCGTGCCGCGCTGCGCAGCGGCTGATCGAACGCGATCCATCGCGGCCACTGGTTGCAATTGATCCGGCCAATGTCAATGCGTCCGCCGCTCAACAATGCGAGCCGATAGCCCACCGTCTCGATGCCAAATCGCGCGACGCGTCCGATAAACTGAACACCTTCTGGCCATCCTGCCGGCATGAGCGAATTGACGCTCACAAGATCGTTGGTCGCACTCGCGATCGAGCGATAAACCCGCATGTAGAAGCGCTTGCCGGCAACGGTTGCAGCATCAAGGCCGGCTGCAAATTGCAAAATATCCCTATCGATATAGGGATAGAGCGTTTCGACTTCCGGACGGCAGCTGGCCCCTTGAAGGCTGATATAGCGCCGCGAGCGATTGCCCAAGATATAGTCCGTGTAAAGACCGATAAAGCCCCGCTCCTGCGGCAAGGAGCGAAGATAGGCTGCGATATCGTGTTTGACCTCATCGCGCTGCCGATCGAGCTTGTCATGAATATCCGGGTGCAACACGCGAAATGTGCCGTCCCCGACTGCCGTCTGGCTGAAAATGTATTCAGCCATTTCATCGTGAGATTTCATTTCCAGCGGCGGCGGCACCAAACCAAAGGCATTCATGACTTTGGCTGCCAAGCCGCCGGATCGCTTAAGGGTCAGGCCACCGAACAAGACGTCGCCAAGGAGTCCGTCGAGCGTGAGATCGCATCCGGTTTGCACAAATGCCGGAAGCAACGCGGCGTGGAAGTATTCGGCAATCCCGAAGCGCGCTATTAGCGGGCGCTGAATCTCAGAGAAGAAATCGCCTTCGATAACGGCTTCGTTGAAGGAAATGCCGAAACTCTGCGCAAGGCGGCGCGCGATCTTCGTCTCAACACTCCGTGCGGCGCCGAAAGTGTAAGCCGCAATGTTCTTATCTTCCCAGCAAGCGAGCAACAGGCGGCTGTCCATTCCGCCGCTCAGCTTGATGCCGTAACGCCGCTCGGGCCTTTTCAGCCGGCGGCATGCCTGCCGCAGCAAGGCGAGGAACGCCTCGACTGGATCATCCTTCGAGACCGCTGAAAGAGACGAACCCTCGAAGCCCGAACGGGTCCATGTCTTGACGCTTCGCTGACCGCTGCGCCAATCGATGTCGACAATCACGCCCGGCGGTATATGCGAAACGCCTTCAAGCGCCGTACGGTCGCCGACTTGATATCCAAGCCAATAAAGCTCGGCGAGCCCGACTTCGTCGGGCGCGAAGCTCTTGCCCGCGAGCTCTTGAAGCGCGGCAAGACTGTCCGCAAAAGCGAGTCGATTGCTGTCGGCATGAAGATAGAGCGGCAGGAAACCGCCCCAGCTGCTGATCAGGCGCGTGCGCCGGTTGGGCGCATCGTGAATTGCGATTGTGTAATTGCCATTCTGGATCGAACGCAGGAATGCTTCCGGCTCCTGCAGGGCGACTTTCTCGAGTATCAATCGCCGGTCTTTCTCGTTGTCGCCGAGCAGCAGCACATCATCGACAACCAAATAGCCGTTGACCGCGACCTGCACCAAACCATCGGCCCGCTGATGGTTGATGACTTCAGGCCATAGACCGCCGCTCGCAACCTTGCGTAGCGACGCCCTGCTTTCGCGAAAATCGACGGCGCCGCAAAGCGTGGCGTTCCCGGTCAACATTTGATTCCCCTACCTTGCGGCGAGCTGCATTCTCGGCGCGCGGATCACTTCCGTTCAAGTCCGGCGTGCCGCTTATCAACGACCAATTGAGAGGCGCGAAGTGGAGTCCGCGCTGGAAATAATCAACCAAGCTTCAAGCGCACGAATACCATCGCGCCGCGCGGAGCATCGCCATATGCCGCGGAGAGGGCATGCGGCGCCCAATCTTGCGAATACAGCGCGCCTATGCCGATGAGAGTGTCTTTCGAGACGCGAAAATCGCGAATGACCCCAAAGGACGCTTTGCTCGCGCTGCGCACAGCCGTATGCGGCGCGGCAAGCTCATCGGTTTCGATCCACTCGCCGCGCACCCACACCGTCCAGGCCTGGCTCGGATGAACGGCGCTTTCGAGGAGCCAGCCATTGAGGCCCATGCCCTCACTTAACTCCTTTCGGCCGAACGCCCCCGTCGTTGACCACCAACCATGCGCGAGAGGCATCGTGTAAATTGCGCTTGCCGACCAGCGGCGTTGATTCGTCTCTGGCTCCAATTGCTCGGGGCTGTGAATTTCAGTCCACGATCCCTGCAGCGAAAATCGCGCCGTCGGGTTCCAGCTCACGCGCACGGATGCGCTGTCGAGCTTCGGCTGCTCGATGTCGAAGCGATTCTGATCGGGCTCGCGACCTCTGAAGCCGGATGCCTCGAGCTTCCAATTGCCGTGCACCCATCCGGCCGTAACAACGCCGAAGGTGATATGCGTTGAATCGAGCCAGTGATGCGTGATCGGTGCTTCAGGGCTGTCCATCGCCGAGAGCCGATGCATGAAAGCCGGCGGGCCGAATGCCGGCTCGCCCGGCAGGCCGGCATAAACGAAGACGGAATCTTCTTGCGTAAGTTTGTGCGCGTAAGATGCCGAAAGCTCCATGAAAAGATCGTGCGGGTGCTGACGATCGATGAGCGGTGTCGCGCCGTTCGCCGTTTCGCCGGTTGCGAACAACAGCGGATAGCCGCTTTTGCCCATGAATGCATCGGGGCTCAACATTGCGCGCAGATTTAGTGTGTCGCCACTGCTCGCAGTGTAGCGCGCAACACCCATCGCCATGCCGGAGACGAACGCCTTGTCATCGCCGCGCGGGCCGCTTTGCCAACCATAGACCGCGTTGAAAAGGCCATGCGCCATGAACATCCAATTGCCGCGCATGTAATGCTGGCCGTCATGCACCGATGCATCCGGCTGCCAACTTGTTCCCGAGGCCTCGCGTTCCATCGGATAGGAACCGAGCGCACCGGTCATCTTCATGCCCATGCCGGGCGTGCCTGGCATTGTGCCGCCCATTTCCATTCCGGGCATTGACCCCATCGTGGGTGCTTGAGCAGGTTGCGAGACTTGCGGCGCCGACTGTTGTTGCTTCGGCGATGTCTTCGCAGGAGCCCTGCGCTTTTGTTTCAGCTTCGACTTGGGTCGGGGGGCGGCCGGGCTTCGCGAGCCGGGCATCGGCATGCCGGTCATCGGCATGTTCATACCGCTCATCGATTGCTCACAACTTGCTTGCGCGGGCAACGCAGCGCTCGGACCGATCGACAGGACGAGCGCCGAGGGCGCGACAAGCAAAGCGAGCTTGAATTTCAGGCTCATGCATTTTCTCCAACACATCCACAAAGCGACAACGGGCAGCGCTTGCGAAAGCGCCGCCTGGCTCAAGACGTCCGGAGAGATTTCAAATGCGGAGAAGTGTTCGATCTGCAACGAGCGTTCGTAGTCGGAACGGCAGATGCGAATCGGCGGCGATCCTGCGCCCAGTGATTTTTGACGGCGGCGCCACGATCAGCGGTGGAACGAAATAGCTGACGACCGCGAGACTCGGGACAACGGCTGCCGCCGACGAGTTGGCGTGCATGCCCGCAAGTTGATGCGGACAGCGGCCGGGCATCTGCGGCTGTTGTTGATCACTGTGATGACACGGATCGCTAACGGCCACCGTGGGCTGCAAAGGCATCTCGGCGCATAGCACCGGCTGCGCGCCGAACGTCAGCGCAGCAAGAACGATCAACAAGCGGAACACGAACGTCATAGCGCGCAGTCTGCTCGCACGAGAGCAAGCGCGCAACCCCGGTCAGGCCGTTAGGCTGCCTCGGCGAAGGATCGCGCCGATGTCAGAACCTCGCGCGCGAGCAAGCGCATCTCTGCTGCAGCGATCGACGCCCCCGCCTCTTCAGTGACGCCTCTGCCCGCAACAAGACTCGCCGCGAACGCGATGCGATTGCCGAGGCACGTGTGGGCGACGGGCCAGCCGGCGCTCTTTGCCTGCGTGATGACATAGTCGGAGAGACGCGCATTCGGTGGCGCGCGATTGATAACGACGAGCGGCTTGGCGCCCGCCTCTTTAATCGTTTCGATCGTAGGGCCGGTCGCCCATAGATCAAGCGGTGAAAGCTGAAGCGGAACGAGGACGATATCGGCCAAGCGATAGCCAATGAACGACGGCGGCTCGGCCCAAGGCGGAAGATCAACCACCACGATTTTGGCTTCGGCGCGCGCGCGCTCAAGCTCGGGTTCAAGCTCGGCATCCATAATGCCGCGAACTTCGAGATTTGCGGTGTCGAGCCCCGTGCTTGCACGCACCTCGAACCATTTGGCCAGGCTTTGCTGAGGATCGAGATCGAGGCAGACGACTTTGATGCCGGGCTTCATCCGGCTCGCTTCAACCCGTTGCGGGCTCGCCCACACAACGGAAAGGTGAGCCGCGAGCGATGTCTTACCTGAGCCGCCCTTTTGCTGGGCGACGGTGACTACCAGCGACATGGCGAACCCCTTGACGCGGGAATTCGCCCAATTCAGCTAACTGATTCGCGGAACTTTGCAAAGCAAATTATCCGTATACCCTTTATCCGTGTACCTACATTCGAGCCGCGCCGGCGCGCGCTCGAAATTGAGTAAACCGTCCCCGTAATTCGGACATGGCTGCGTGACACTTAAATTTGGAGCGCGCGAACGCAAGCCGCGTCAGCAAAGCGTTGCGGACCGCGATTGCCGCCAAGCGGCTCCGCGGAACACTGGTCCCTTGGCCAAGGAAGCGATACGCGCCGCTAAGTCAAAACTCGGCTACCGGTCATCTATACAGCTGAGCGCGCCGGACGCGCTCGACTAGAGCAGTTTCAAAGTTAGCCGATTCACAAATTTGGCGAAGGGGTCGATTCTCTTTGGGTGATTCGCTCGAGGAGGATCGAGGATGGGGATTGCGTATTCGGATGACCTGCGCAAGCGGGTGAT
>JBAQHC010000297.1:0-1698 GCA_049288095.1 Alphaproteobacteria bacterium
CGCGCAGGAAGAACTGCATGCTGTCGTTGGATGGCAAGGCGCCGCCGGCAATCTGTGCGACGTCGTCGACATTGACGATGAGATATTTGGCCCATGTCTCGGCGACCTGGCTGGCGTTCCAGTAGAGCAGTCGATCGACGGTCACCTTCACGATGCCGCTGATTCCGCCGCCGACGACGAGAATCGAGGCGAGCACGAACGCCGCGCTCTTGAACGGAAAGCGTCCTATCCATCGCAATGTCATGGACTGCTTGGTAGCGAAAGAACCGTACACGACAGGTTAAGATTAAATTCGTGAATCTACTGACCCCATCTTGTTAATGTGTTTCCGATTAGCTCGCGCCCGCAAGAATCTGCCTCGCTTGCGGGAGCACTACTATGTTACGGCTCGCCAAGACCAAGATTTGTTTGAATAGAGTTATCGCAAAATCGACGACGTTGTTGGCGCATGCGGTTTTGCGGTTGGTGGGCATCGCGGCGTTCACCGTGCTCGTGCTGACGGCCTCCGATCCGCTGCGCGCGGCGCCGCGAACGTCCATCCGCATCGGCTACGTCATCTCGCAGAGCGGACCCAACGAGCCGGGCGCCTCCCTGACCTCGCTCGCCAACTATAAGCTCTGGGTGAAGACGGTGAACGATGCCGGCGGCATCATGCTGTCGAGCATCAACAAGCGGCTGCCGATCGAAGTGATCGAGTATGACGATCACAGCGACCTCGTCGATGCGGTCAAAGGGGTGGAGAAGCTGATCAAGGACGACAAGGTCGATTTCATCCTTCCGCCATGGGGAACGCGGCTCAATCTCGCCGTCGCCCCCATCCTCGATCGCGCCGGCTATCCTCTGTTGGCGTCAACCGCCATGATCGACAATCCGACGGAGTTGGCCAAACGCTGGTCGAACGTGTTCTGGTGCACCGGCTCCACCGTCGA
Source organism: Alphaproteobacteria bacterium (assembly GCA_049288095.1). Taxonomy (GTDB): domain Bacteria; phylum Pseudomonadota; class Alphaproteobacteria; order CAWBKL01; family CAWBKL01; genus CAWBKL01. Next base: position 930 of record JBAQHC010000297.1, read on the forward strand.
GGCTGCGCGCTCACTTGTCGCCATCCTGGCGAAGCTTCGCGCCGACGGAAAGATCGGCAACAGCGTGGCCATGATCTACGTTGCCGATGAGCTCGGCATCGAATTGTCGAAATCGTCGCGCGACGTTATCCGCGCGGCGAATTTCGATCTTGTCTATGACCGCGCCTATCCGTTCGGAACGACCGCGCTCACGCCGATCCTGCAGGAAGTCAAGCAGCGCAATCCCGATGTCTTTATCGCCTTTTCGTATCCGCCGGACACTTTCGCGCTGACCGAGCGCGCGCGCGCCATCCATTTCAATCCCAAGATCTATTACACCGGGGTCGGCACTGCGTTTCCGGACTTTCGCGACCGGTTCACGCAGGACGCCCAGGGCGTGCTCGGGCTCGGCGGCTGGAATGCCGATCTGCCGGCGGCGCGCGAATATCTGCGGCGGCATACCGCGATCATCGGTCAAGAGCCCGATCGTTGGGCAAGCCCGGTGACCTACGCAACGTTGCAGGTCTTGCAGCAGGCGATCGAGCGCGCCGGCCGCATCGATCGCGCCGCCGTCATCGCGGAAATAAAGAAAGGCACGTTCGACACCGTCGCTGGACCAATGACGTTCAAGGACAATTTTTTCGCCGGCATTTGGTATGTCGGCCAGTGGCAGAACGGCGAATTCTACGGCGTCGCGCCGGACACCCTGCCGGGCGCGCGCAAAGTGATCGCGCCGAAGCCGCCATGGGGCGCGACCAACTAGGACGCCTCACGCCGCGTGGCGGTCTCC
>JBAQHC010000298.1:0-2191 GCA_049288095.1 Alphaproteobacteria bacterium
GCCTCATCCTGAGCCCGTCGAAGGATGACCCGGCAATCCAGAGAAAGGCACGCGCCGCCAGATGATTTTACCCTGACCCCAAATTCTCCATGAAATCAGTCTACGGACGAATTAAGTAAACTGTCACCGTAACTCGGCCGTAACTCGGCTTCTGGGACTTGAGTAAACTGCCACCGTAATTGCACTAGTTGCACTGACAAACCGCTACGCGCGTTAACACCTCGTTAACCAGCGCGATCAATCCTACGGGCCACCTACAAATACTACTATTTATATATACCAACCCATGGTCTGCCCGCGCAGTAATTTAGCTACGCCATGACAGACCTTGCGGCCACCAACCGCCATCAGGTCGCCCGCAAACGCCTCATCAGTGTTTTGACTGACCATAAGATCGCGAACTCCCGAACCTTAGTCGCGATGAGGTGCGCGAACTGCTCGCGAAATGTCTTGAGCTAGACGCAGTCCCCGTTCTCATCGCTCGCCGTGTACATATGTCCACCTTCACCGTATTAAACCCTTGCGGCCTGATCGTGCATCAGACCTACAACCAACTGTATCCTGCGGCCGATGTGGCGCTTGCGGATCAGGCACGCGACAAGAACCTGCTCGGCTATCACGACATACGCACAGGCAATCAACCCGACGCGCGTCTCATGAAATTCATCGGAACGAACCTCCCGAGAGTGCTGCCTGAAAGCCGCCAAAAGTTTGAGGACCACAAGGACCTGATAGAGGGCTTTGTCACTGGGGAGACGAACTACGATGAATTTGCAGCGCGAGTTAGGCGTCGTCGCGAAGGAACCGATGAAGACAACGATTGGAAAAGTTGAACTGTCATGATCCCGTGGAACGAATTACGGTGACAGGTTACTCAATTGCACTCTGGGCCCTCCGATCAAGTCGGAGGGTGACAGGTTTTCTAGCCTCGCTCTGCTCGGACAAGAAAACCTAGCCACTCATTGGTGCAGATAGACGGCGCGCTCGTGGGAGAAGGCTTTGAAGCCGAAATAGCCGTGATAGCTGCCCGTCCCGCTTCCGTTGACGCCGCCGAACGGGAGCTGGTTTTCCAGATAGTGCGAAAACACGCCGTTGACGGTCACGCCGCCGGAAGAGGTTCGGCTCAATACTTTCTGAACATTGGCCTTGTTGTCGCTGTACACATAAAGCGCGAGCGGCTTGTCGCGCGCCTCGATATAGCCGATAGCCTGGTCGAGCGTGTCGTAGGTCATCACCGGCAGAATGGGTGCGAAAATCTCTTCCTGCAGGATCTTCATCTGCGGCGTGACGTCGGTGAGCATTGTCGGGTGGATCGTACGATCGGCCTCTTCAAGCTCGCCGCCGACCGCGACCTTCGCGCCTTTCGCAACCGCATCGTCGAACAGCGCTTTGACGCGCGTGAAATTGGCCTTGTTCACGATCTGCGCGATGGCTTCCTTCTTGAACTTGCCGTCCTCGGTATAGAGATTCTTTTTGACATTGGCCTTGAAGCCTTCGACGAGCCGCGCCTTCTGGCTCTCTTTGACAAACACATAATCCGGGCAGATGCAGGCTTGGCCGCCGTTGAATTGCTTCGCCGAGGCAAGGTCCGCGGCGATCTTCTCGATGTTCGCCCCGTCATCGATGATGACCGGGGATTTGCCGCCCAGCTCAAGCGTGACGCTCGTGAGATTCTTGGCCGCCGCCGCCATCACGATCTTTCCAACGCGCGGACTGCCGGTGAAGAAGATGTGGTTGAATGGGAGCTCGAGGAGGGCGGTCGCAACGCTGACATCGCCTTCGAACAGCGCCACCTCATTTTCGTTGAAGGCCTCCCGGACAATCTTGCCTGCAACACGCGCGGTGGCCGGGCACAAATCGGTCAGCTTGACCATGCAGCAATTTCCGGCGGCGATCGCCGCCGCGAGCGGGCCAAACGTCAAGCCAAGCGGGAAATTCCACGGCCCCAGGATGAGACACACGCCGCGCGCTTCGTAGACGATTTGCGCCTTGTCCTTCGGGTTCATCGACGGCGTGATCTCGGTCGGTGCCATCCACTTATCGAGATTGTCGATGTTCCGCTGGATATTGGCGGTTACGTTCAGCACTTCCGTGACCCGGATTTCGCCAACGGGTTTTCGCGTGTCTTCCTGTACCGCCGCGATGATGTCGTCGGCATGTGCCTCCACAGCGGATTTGAGCTTCGCAAGCT
>JBAQHC010000299.1:0-2089 GCA_049288095.1 Alphaproteobacteria bacterium
GATTTACTTCGCGCACTCCGCATTTGAATCGCCCCTCCCTCGACGGGAGGGGCAGAGCGCGAAGCGCTCGGGGAGGGTGGGGTCCTAGCCGGAGATGCTCCGTGTACCCCTCCCCCAGCCCCCTCCCGCAAGGGGAGGGGGGATTCAATTTGTTCTATCAACTTGAATGCAGCGCTTTATTGGCTGAAGCCTTCGCAGCTGTCCTGAAGCCAGCGCGCGCTCATCTGCGCTTTCTGCGTCGTGCCATTTGCGCTTGCGGTCAGGGTCGCGACGAACTTTTTAGGATTGTCGGCTTTGATGCTGATCGTCAGCGTGCTTGGCCGCGCCCCGGAGCAAACCTCCTTGAGCTCAAGCGTGGTCTTGGTTTGGCTTTGGCCCTGCAGAGTGCAATTGGCTTCGGACTCGGGCGGCAAGAACATGCGCATGTTGTGCAAGTCCTCGGCGCTCAAACATTCCTTTTGCGCCGGCCCAACCTGACCGTCCGGCATAACGCTGACAATCTCCCAGCCTCCGGTTTTGAGGTCGATCTCCTCGGCCGAGGCGGCAGCCGGCAAAATGGCGGCGCAAATGAGCGTCGCGGTTAAAATGCGCATGTGATCCCCCGTTTCGATTTCGCCCGCTTCAGATGGGAAGCCGGATCGATGCCTTCAAGCCGCCGAGCGTACTCTTGGAAAGATGAATGTCGCCACCGTGGCTGCGTGCGAGGTCACGGCTTATGGCAAGGCCAAGCCCCGACCCGGAAGTGCCCGAGCGGAGCCCGGCATCGAGGCGGCGGAACGGCTTGAAGGCCTCCTCATACTTGTCGGCGGGAATACCAGGCCCGTCATCTTCGATCGAGACTTCGAAATAGCGCTGCGCCGCCCGCAAAGTCAGCCGCACCTTGCGGCCATAGGTCTGGGCGTTGTCGAGAATATTGGTGATGCAACGCCTGAGCGCGCCGCGCCGCACGGGAACGGCCCGCAGCAGCTGGCGCGCTTCCGGCTCGATGAGTGTTTCGAGAGTTCCGCCTTTGCGCTCGCTGTTCGCGGCAATCTCTTCGATCAACGCAACAATGTCGCATGGTGCGACGCTCTCCGAGCCCTCGCCTCGCGCGAAGGCGAGATATTCACCGAGCATATGCTCCATCTCGGTGAGGTCGGCGCGCATTGCGTCGATGTCGGCGCTGGGCTCCAGCATCGCAAGCTGCAATCGCATGCGTGTGAGCGGCGTGCGCATGTCGTGGCTGATGCCGGCGAGCATGTCGGTGCGTTGATCGACATAACGCGAGAGGCGGTTGCGCATGTCGATGAGCGCGTGCGCGGCGGCCCGCACTTCGAGCGCGCCGGCGGGGCGAAAATCAGGCACGTCGCGTCCGCGTCCGAACGCTTCGGCGGCGCGCGCCAAACGCAGAATCGGACGCACTTGATTGCGCAGGAAAGCAACGGCGATCGCGAGAATGATGAGCGACGACAGCACCATCCAAACGAGAAAGATGTGCCAATTCGTTGCCAGCATTTGGCTGCGCCGTGCGAGAATGTGCAGCACGCCTTTGTCGAGCGCGATCCTGATGTCGACAAAGCTGGTGGGCGACCACGTGTCGAACCAGAATTTCTCTGTGATCTGCTGCGAAAGCTGCTCTTCGATGATGCTGTCGAGCACGTCAAAGAAGCCGCTGTGCTTGGGCGGCGGCAATGTTCCGCCCGGCTCGTACCAGATGTCCATCGTGAAGTTCTTTTGGGCAACGGGATGCAAGCGCGTGATTGTTTCAGGCACCGGATTCGCTTCGTAGACAGAGAGCAGCATAGCAATTTCGCCAGCCACGCCCGCTGAAAGCCGGCGCGTGACGAGCTGATAGTGCCGCTCGAAAAAGATGATCGTGACGGTGAGCTGCAGGAGCACAACAGGCGTTACGATGATGAGCAGCGAGCGAGGAAATAACCCGCGCGGCAGAAGCGGCTTGAGCTTGCCGAACGGATAGTTGAAAGCGTCGCGGGCCCCGCGCAGAACGTTGCGCGCCGCACCGCCCGCGCGCCTTCCAAGACCGCCGGGCTCACGCGGCTGCCGCTCGCTGATCTCATCCATGACGATCACAGCGATTTTTGTGTCCCTC
>JBAQHC010000300.1:0-3880 GCA_049288095.1 Alphaproteobacteria bacterium
AAACCACAAATGAAAAACGCCGCTTTGCTGACCCTATTGGTCAGCCTCTCTGCTTGCGCCAGCGCGAGCGGTCCGGGTCAGCTTGCTGCTGCCGGGTCTGCCAACGCACCAACGACGGAAGGCGCGCTGCCAACCACTGCAACCCCCACAAAGCTGCCTGACGGCAGCGACGGCTGGTTGGTCGGTTGCAATATTGGTCACGACTTCAAGGCTTGCGAATCGCGTGCGCAGAATTTGTGCCCCAAGGGCTTCAAGACCTTGGATAGGAAGCAGCAGGCCGCACGAAACGCGCCGGGCATGCAACTCGAGACGAGGGCAAGCGGCAACGGCGGCGCCAGCTTCGGCGAGTTCCGGCAAATTGACCCCAGTGCGGTTGAGCGCACGATGCTCATCGAGTGCGCGCATTAGCGGGAAAGCTCATCCTAAAATCTTAGCGTGATGGGCCAAGTGGTCATCGATGAAGGTCTGGATGAAGAAATAAGAGTGATCGTAACCCGGCAAACGCCGAAGCTCGCACTTCTGCCCTCGCTCTCGGCACGCATTGACAAAGAGCTGGGGCTTTAGCTGCGTTTCGAGAAACTGATCGGCCTCGCCTTGGTCGATGAGGATCGGCGGCATAGCTTGTCGTTCTCCGGCAGCATTCATCAGCGCAGTGGCATCATGCGCATTCCACTTGGAGCGGTCGGATCCGAGATAGGAACTAAAAGCCTTTTGTCCCCATGGCACTTGCATAGGAGCGCAAATCGGCGCGAACGCGGAAATGCTTTTGTAGGTTTGCGGATACTTGAGCGCGAGCGTGAGAGCGCCATGCCCGCCCATCGAATGGCCCGATACGCCTTGCCTTTCGCGATCGGCCGGGAATGAGGCGAAGACGACCTCAGGCAATTCGCGTGCGATATAGCTCTCCATTTTGAAATGCTCCAACCACGGAGCTTCGGTCGCGTCGATATAGAAGCCAGCGCCCTGACCTAGATCATAATCCGGACTATCGGCGACGCCCGGGCCGCGCGGGGATGTATCCGGCGCAACAATGACGAGCCCGAGATCGGCCGCCATCCGATAGGCTCCCGCCTTCACCGTGAAATTGTCTTCCGTGCAGGTGAGGCCCGACAGCCACCAGAGAATTGGCCGCTTCGCGCTTCTGGCTTGCGGCGGCACGAATACCGAAAAGCGCATATCGCATTTTGTTGTCTGCGCGGTATGCTTGTAATATCCGAGCGTGCCGCCGAACACTTGATGCTGCGCAATTGTTGATATCGCTTCCGCCATTTTCCCCATCCTTCGACAAGCTCAGGATGAGGATACAAGACCTCATGGTGAGCTTGTTGAACCATGAGGGAAGGCATCAACCAGGTGCAAGTCCGTTGCCTAGGCGGGTCTCCTCTGTCATAATTGGCTTGCTGCTGTAGGGCGCATCGGCTTCAGCCGAAGGGGCAAGTCCCACCTACGTAACTCATCCCAACCCGCGCCCATGCCAAGCATCGACACCCTTAAGAAGCAAGCCAAGCAATATCTTCGTTGGCACAAGGACGGCTATTATCCGGTTGCCGCGACGATCCGCTCGCTTCTGCCGAAATATAAAGACCTCACAGACCGCCAAATCCTAACTGCCGCGTTCAAGCTCGCGGATGCACAGGAATTGGTGGCGCGGCGGCACGGTTTCGAGAGCTGGCAGGCGCTCAAAGAAGGACTTGTTTCCATGGCAAACACCACCACGCTCGTCGCGAGCAAGCCCACGCTCATGAACGCAATGCCGCAGATCCCAACAACAAATCTCGATGTCACTCGTGCCTTCTATACGGAAAAGCTCGGGTTCAAGGTCGCCATCCTCTACGGCGAACCCGCATTCTATATGCATCTTGAGCGCGACGGCGCGCGATTGATCTTCAAGCACACCGACGAGCCGCCACATGACCCTTCGAAGCGAAACGACGACACTCTGCTCGGCGCTGAAATTGTCGTTGACGATGTCAAGGCATTGTTCAAAGAGTTTCAATCCAGCGGCGTGCCTTTCTATCAAGCCTTGCGCAAAGAACCGTGGGGCTCCAAGACTTTCATCGTCGATGACCCTGATGGAAATCTCATCTTGTTCGCTGGAACAGGCGACTGATGAATTGGCAGGATAAAGGCGCTCTCAGTGGCATTGCGTATCGCGCTTCTGGTCATCCTGAAGCGCGACCCGTTATTCTGATTCACGGCCTTCTGGCAAATGCCGATGATTGGGAGAGCACAGCAAGCGCGCTCGTAACGGCGGGCTGGCGTACGCTCGCTCCGGATTGTCCGGGCCACGGTGATTCATCCGCTCCACGCGAGCCCAATGCTTATGATCTCGTTCGTGTGGCCGATTTACTGCACGGGCTCGCCGTTGCGCTTGGCTGCGCGCCCGCCGTAATCGTCGGAAATTCAATGGGCGGTGCAATCGCACAGGAATACGCAATAAGATATTCGCGCGACGTCAGCGCGCTGGTGCTCGTTGACAGCGCCGGCGATATGCGCCGACAGATCCAGCGCCCCGAAGGGCACGAGGAGTTTGTCGCCAAGGAATTCAAGCTCGCACTCGAGAAAGGCATGGAGGCGGTTTGGGACCTTCATCAACAGGTGCGCGGCTGGATGGACGCGAGTTGGGCAGCACCCGAAGTTCAGGCGCGTATGAAAGCGCGAATTTGCCGGACTTCACCTTACGGCTATCTCTATGCCGATCGTGCGCTTGGTAATCGCCGCAAGACCCTCGCTGATCTTGCTCGCCTCAGCGTGCGCACGCTCGTAATTTGTTGTGAGCATGAGAGCTCATTGCTCAAAGAGGTTGCCGAGGATCTAGCTACAACCATCCCGAACGCGAGCTTTGAGATCATTCCCAACGCTTGGCATCAACCTCATCTCGAGAACCCGGCCGGATTTAATGACGTGCTGCTGCGGTTCCTCGGTTCACTTAAATAAGCTCGCCGACACGTTGGCAGGCCCTTGCGCAGATCGCGACTCGCTCGGCCGAACACACTCATTCCGTATACAAACGAAATCGAATCAGCAGCGCTGAAGCAGCGCCTTCATTTGCCGAGTTCCCCACTCCGGCAGCCGTTCGCAGTTACTGTCGCCACCAGCTTCAATCCCGGCCAAGCGCTTGACTTGATTTACAAATTAGTATGTGTTGCTGACTAACCAACCGGCGCTCCATCGCGCACGCGCACCCTCGGATCAACTCCCGGTGGTGTAGCGAACGATAAGAAACGAGAGAAAGGACTTGAAGACGAGATGCTGGTTAACCGGCGCAAGCTCAGAATTGAGTGGGGCGATTGCGATCCCGCTGGCATAGTTTATTTTCCCAGATACTTCCAACATTTCGACAGCGCGACCGTTGCTTTATTTGAAAAAGCGACCGGCCTTAAGAAGATCGACATGGCTGACAGATATGAGATGGCCGGCATACCGATGGTGAATATTCGGGCGCGCTTCCTCATCCCGTCGCGCTATGGCGACGATGTCGAGATCGAATCTCAGGTCACGGAGTTTCGCCGATCAAGCTTCGAGGTTCGCCATCAGCTCTTGCGCGGCAAGGAACTCGCGGTCGAATGTTTCGAAACGCGCGTTTGGACAGTGCGCGACAAAGCGAGCCCGGGCGGACTCAAATCGGCTGAGGTTCCGGATAGCGTCAAGGCAGCCTTCGGCGGCAAGAGCGCGAAGCCGGCAAGCCGAGTCTCAAAGAAGAAGACTTAAGCCTTCGCCCACTCGCTTAGGTAATCGATCGCGACAGACACGGCAAATCCGTGTGGTTGCTCTTTTCGCGACAGTCTTGATGGGCCATTTCCCGCACACGCCCGCGCGTGATGTAGGTAGACTCATTCTTGACTCATGACGCCTCTTCCTGATTTGGAAGAATTCCCTG
>JBAQHC010000301.1:0-2164 GCA_049288095.1 Alphaproteobacteria bacterium
CTAGCCCTGCCCGCGCTGACGAATTATCATAAGAAAGTAAGCAAGATTTCATAGGACTCTTGCACGAGTGTTGGGCCCCTGGGGAGGCCGCCAATGAATGATCTAGCCGAGTCACGCTCGGTCGATCCGGAAGTCGCCAAGACTCTGGGACTGGGCAGTAAGCCGCGCAAGAAGCGCCGCTGGCTGACCTATGGCGCGATCGCCATTGCCGTCATCATTGCTGGGTTGGTTCTCATGCCCAAAAGGTCGGCGCAGAGTTATGAGATGGGCAAGATCGAGCGCGGCAATCTCGAAGTCAAAGTTACTGCGACCGGAACGCTGCAGCCGCTTCGCGAAGTCGATGTCGGCGCCGAGGTCTCGGGCCGCATCGATACCGTGCTCGTCGACTACAACGACAGAGTCACCAAGGGGCAGCTGCTCGCGCAAATCAACACAGACCAGCTGAAGGCGAAGCTGGCGCAATCCACTGCTGCGCTCGGCCAGGCTGTCGCGCGGCTCGCCGACGCAAAGGCCGCGCTCGAAGACGCGCAGCTCACGCTGGGTCGCACACAGCCGCTCTTGAAATCAGGCGCCGTCAGCAAGGCCAATCTCGACACCAATCGGATTGCCGTTGATCGCGCCGCGGCCAATGTCAAAAGCGCGGAGGCGCAAGTGTCGCTCAGCCAAGCTGCGCTCGCGGCCGATCAATCCGCGCTGGACAAGGCGAGCATCAAAGCACCGACCGACGGCATTGTGCTCGACCGGTTGATCCAACCAGGTCAAACAGTCGCCGCAACCTTTCAAACGCCCCTGCTCTTCAAGATCGCCGAGGATTTGACGCATATGGAGCTCGACGTCGATATCGACGAAGCCGATATCGGCTCGGTAAGGCCGGGCCAGGACGCGATCTTCACGGTCGATGCCTATCCCGGGCGGCCGTTCCGTGCACGGATCGTTTCGGTCCACAACGCGCCCAAGACGGAGCAAGGCGTCGTCTCCTATCAAGGCGTGCTCTCGGTCGACAATCCTGACCTTGCGCTCAAGCCGGGCATGACGGCGACGGCCGAAATTCTCGTTGCGAGCTTGAAGGATGCGCTCACCGTGCCTTCGGGCGCTTTGCGCTTTGTGCCGGAGGGCGCCGATGCGACCCCGCCCAAGCCGCTCGCCGATGGCTCGGGCAATTTTTCGGCGCGGCTATGGCTGACAACCGGCGGGCCCAAGCCGCGCTCCGTCAACGTCATCGCCGGGGCAAGCGACGGCGATCGCACCGCGATCGTCAAAGGTGATGTCCATGCCGGCGAATCCGTCATCGTCGACACGCTGCGTAAGAAACGGCCGGGCTCCTCCGGTCAGTCCAATCAATGAGCCAGGCGCTCCTCGAGTTCGAGCGCGTAAGCCGGCTCTACGGCGCCGGCGACACGCTCGTCAAAGCACTCGATGGCATCAACTTGCGGATCGACGATGGTGAGTTCGTCGCCGTCATGGGCCCTTCGGGCTCGGGCAAATCGACCTGCATGAACATTATCGGCTGCCTCGATACGCCGACCTCGGGCAACTATTGGTTCAAGGGCATCGATGTTGCGAGCCTCACGCGCCAGCAGCGTGCGCTATTCCGGCGCCATTACATCGGCTTCGTGTTTCAGGGGTTCAATCTCTTGAAGCGTACAAGCGCGCTCGAAAATCTCGAGCTGCCGATGATCTATCGCCACATGCCGACGCAGGAGCGGCACGAGCGTGCGCTCGAAGCGCTCGCGGCCGTCGGGCTTGCCGACCGCGCACACCACACCTCTTCGGAATTATCAGGCGGGCAGCAGCAGCGCGTTGCGATCGCGCGGGCGATCGTCACCGAGCCGGCGCTGCTTCTGGCCGATGAGCCGACCGGCAATCTCGACACCGAGCGTTCGATCGAGATCATGGAGTTGCTCGCGCGGCTCAACAAAGAGCGCGGAATAACGGTCGTCATGGTGACGCATGAGGCAGACATGGCCCGATATGCGCGGCGCATCATCCGTTTCCGCGACGGCCATATCCTGGAAGATGTGCGCAACGAGGCCGCGGCATGAGGCGCGGCGACCGCCCGGCTTCAGATCCCTGCGCCGATGTCGAGATAGCGCTGATCGACGAGCGCGCCGATCTGCATTGCGGCCTCACCGCGCATCATCAGTTCAGCCCGATTGGTCTCAAC
>JBAQHC010000302.1:0-4594 GCA_049288095.1 Alphaproteobacteria bacterium
ATACGGGACGTTTCGCGAATATGTTCCGGTCACCGGCAATGTTGCGCCGCGTGAGACGGTCTATCTCGACGCAGTCGAGGGCGGTCAAGTTCAAGAGATCAGCGTCGAAGCCGGCGCCATGGTCACCGCAGGCGAGCCGCTTGTGCGGCTGAAGAACTCCGATCTGCAGCTTCAGGTAATCCTGACCGAGGCGCAGCTCGCCGAGCAGATCAGCAATCTGAATTCCACGCGCCTTGCGATCGAGCAAAACCGCTTGAGGCATAAGCGTGAACTCGCCGATCTCGCTTACAAGATCGAAGACTTGTCGCGGCGACTCAAGCGGCGGCGATCGCTGCTGAGCTCGGGCGCGGCGCCGGCTGCCGAAGTCGGAGACATGCAGGCAGAGCTTGCTTATCTCGGCCAGGCCCAGGCGATCGAACGAGAATCTCAGCGGACGGACGAGACGATTCAATCAGAGCAGGTGCAGCAGTTGAATGAGGCCGTCCAGCGGATCACAACCAACCTCGCTCTAGTGCGCGACAATCTCGAAAACCTTGAAGTCAAGGCGCCGATCGCAGGTCAGCTTACCGTTTTCGATGTCAAGATTGGGCAGTCTATTCCGCGCGATCAGCGGATCGGCCAGATCGACGAGGTCGGTGGCTATAAGGTGCAAGTGCTGGTTGACGAGTTTTATCTTGGACGCATCGCCGTCGGCCAAGAGGCAACCGCCGATATCAATGGACGCGGCACAGAATTCACTGTGGCTAAGGTCTACCCGGACGTCCATGACCGGCAGTTCGAAGTTGATCTTCTCTTTGTTGGCAAGCCGCCGGATTCAGTGCGCCGAGGCCAGACTCTGAGGCTTAATCTCGAGATTGGCAGTGAAGCGCGAAGCCTTGTTGTCGCCAATGGACCCTTCATCGACGATACCGGCGGAAAATGGGCCTTCGTCGTGGCGCCCGGCGCAAGGACGGCAGTCAAGAGAGTCATATCGATCGGACGCCGCAACCCAGAGGAGGTGGAGGTGCTCGGTGGCCTCAAGGCTGGCGAACGCGTGATCACTTCAAGTTACGACGATATCGGCAAGTTTGACCGCATCAATCTTGCGAACGGCAGCGGAACGTAGGGAAGGCAAAGGGAGAGGAAGGTGATTGAGCTCAAGAATGTGCGCAAGCTCTATCGCACGAGCGACATGGAAACCACCGCGCTCGACGATGTAACCCTTGAAATAACGAAGGGCGAGTTCGTCGCCGTGATGGGACCGTCCGGCTGTGGAAAGTCAACGCTGCTCAACATTGTCGGCATGATCGACTCGCCGTCGAGCGGGCAATATCGCTTTGGTAATGAGGAGCTCGCGGCGCGCTCGGAGGAAGCGCTCGCCGACTTCCGCAAAAGGAATGTCGGGTTCATTTTTCAGAGTTTCAATCTGATCGACGACCTGACCGTTTTCGAGAATGTGGAACTGCCGCTCCTCTATCAGGGCATAGCCAAAGCCCAGCGCAAGACACGCGTGCGCGAGGTTTTAGAGCTGGTGGATTTGCTTCCGCGAATGAATCATCGGCCAAGTCAGCTCTCCGGTGGGCAGCAACAGCGCGTTGCGGTCGCGCGCGCCGTCGTTACTGATCCCAAGCTTATTCTCGCCGACGAGCCCACGGGCAATCTCGATACTAAGAATGGTGAGGAGGTGATGGGCATGCTCGAGACGCTCAACGAGCAGGGAGCAACGATCCTCATGGTGACTCATAGCCCGAGCCACGGCGCGCGTGCCCACCGCATAGTAGACATGCTTGATGGGCGAATTGTGCATTCGGTTGCGCAGGCGATCTAACGGCCAAACGGCAACGGAAGACAGCCATGATCAAGCATTATCTCGATGTTGCGCTGCGCGGTTTCTGGCGACAGAAGTGGATGACGCTGATCAAAGTCGTCGCACTTGCAATGGGCTTTGCGAGCTTCATCGCGGCCTTCGTCGTCAGCGATTATCTTTCGAGTGTCGACGGCACATTCGCCAACTCCAAGCGCATCTATGTCATGCGAACCGAATTCCAATGGCCGAATTCGACAACTTCGATCCCGTTTGTTCCATATACTTCTGGGCGCCTCGCCAAGCTCTTGTTGAACGAGAATCCGGAGCTCGAGGCGGTGGCGCGCCTGACTGGTGGAGATCATGTCGCCGTCAAGTCAGGAGATGAGAAGTCCTATCGTGCAGTGGACTATGCCGACCCCGAATTATTGAAGATCTTCAATTTCTCCTTCATCAGCGGTGACCCCCTACGAGCTCTTTCGGAACCTCATTCAGCCATTCTGACGGAACAGGCCGCACGGGCAATCTTCGGGACGACAAATGTCTTGGGGCGCACGATACGAATCAAAGACACATCGGATGTTACGGTCACAGGCGTCATTCGCGAGGTTCGCGCGCCCTCGATGCTTGGCCGCTCGATCCAAACAAAGCCATTCGAGATTCTGACCACGATACCGGTTTACGATGAGGTGAGGCCGGCTGACGCCGTTCGCACAACCACCGATGATTCCGGCTGGTTCACCGACGATTTCTACACCTATGTTCTGTTCCCGAAGAGTGGCGCTCTGACGCTTTCGGAGTTCAATCGCCGGCTCACTGATTTCGGCGAGCGGCACGTCCCTAAGGATCAGGGCCAGTGTTGGTTCGATGCGATTCCGCTGTCGAGCTTGATGCGGCACATCATCGATCAGGGCTTGCTCCAAAATTCGGCCGGGCTCTCGGTGACGACTATCCTCTATTTGTTTGGGGCGCTCATACTCGCCATCGCCTGTGTTGACTTTGCGAATCTTGCGACAGCTCAGGCTCTTGCACGTGCCAAAGAGATTGGCATGCGCAAGACTCTGGGCGCGAGCAGGCTCGAGATTTTCCGGCAGAGCGTTTTCGAGGTCGCGCTGCTTGGGTTTGCTGCGCTTGTGCTCGCCTACCTAGCGATCTCGACGGCCGTCGTCATCGTTAATCACCCCGAGAATCTCGGCTTTCGTGCGCCATCTCTCTTGAGGTGGGAAGTTTGGGCTTTTCTCGGCGTCGCGCTGTCCGCTGCCATCATCGCCGCGGGTGCTTATCCTGCTTTGGTTCTGGCACGGGTTCGGCCAATCCACGCCCTGCGCGCGGGCACAATGCGCGCGGGGCCGCCGCTTTTGCGTTCCATTCTCGTCGGCGTTCAATTCGCTGCGGCGAGCTTTCTCATTGTCGCCATCTTCATTATGCAGGCGCAGAACAGCATCCTGCTTTCTAAGGCACTTGGCAGCGTCGAAGACTCTTATCTCTATATCGACACCAGCCTTGTCGATGCCAAGATCGATCAGGATGTGTTCCGAAGCGAACTCTTGAAGCACCCCGAAATCAGGGGCGTCACAGCGGTCCGCATCCCCCCCTTCGTCGATGCGTCGCTCATTCTGGACTTTACGGGCACACCTGATGAGTCGGGTAAGCGCGTACCGATCTGCCTGCGCGGTATTTCGCACGACTACTTCAAGACATTGGAGATCAAGATACTTGCCGGCCGGGCACCCTCGGCGGCGCGCGACAGCGAGATCCCTCCGGCGCCGCAACAAATGACGATGCAGAACCCCGGGCGCTATGTGTTCGATGAGGCGACCGTGAAGGCACTCGGATTTGCGAGCGCATCGCAAGCCGTCGGCAAGATTGTCTATATGCATGTGACGGGCATTCCTGAACTCGGTGGCAAAGCTATGATTGCGCCGATCGAGGTCATCGGCGTTGCCGAGAATCGCCCGCTGCAATTCCAGGCATCGGGCAGTCGTTATTTTGGTTATTTCTTCTTCCCGGCCTTCTCTCCCTACCCGGTCGTCCGCATATCGAAGGATGGCATCAGTGCCGGCATTCACGATATTCAGGCGGTGTGGGATCGGTTGGCACCGGACACCGCGCTCAGCTATCAGTTCTGGGACGATCGCATCGCAAGCTCACTGCGTCTCTTCCACAGTGTTGCAAATACTTTTGTCGGCCTTGCGCTGCTAGCGGCTTTGATTGCGAGTCTCGGCCTTCTCGGCATGGCGAGTTTCACGGTGAACCGGCGATTGCATGAAATCGGCGTGCGCAAGATTCTCGGCGCGACATCGGCACGCATTCTGCGGCTCCTGCTTCTGGATACCTCGCGGCCAGTGTTGATTGCGAATTTGATTGCCTGGCCCCTCGCATTTATGTGCGGCCAAATCTACCTCGCCAGGTTCATCTTTCGCGCGCCGGTCACGCCGCTCCCCTTCATCGCAAGCCTCGCGCTGACATTGCTGCTTGCCTGCCTTGCCGTCGCCGGGCAAGCGGTGCCTGCCTCGCGCGTCAAACCGGCAGGCGTCTTGCGCTATGAGTGATGCTCCAAGTCTGCGTTATCCCGGAGGCTCGAACCGAAATTGGCTATAACCTGGAACGACGAACAACCGATCTACCGTCAGCTCTTGACGAAGATGGTTTCCTGGATTTTGGACGGGAAATACAAGGATGGCGAAGCGTTGCCGTCCATCCGCACCATCGCCGGTGACTTCAATGTCAATCCTTTGACTGCTGCTAAGGCCTATCAGGAGCTGGCAAATATCAAGGTAGTCGAGCGTCGACGCGGGATCGGCCTCTTTC
>JBAQHC010000303.1:0-1916 GCA_049288095.1 Alphaproteobacteria bacterium
AAACAAGTGATTAGTGGCCGGAATTTCAGTATCGTCCACGATATCTGGGGAGAGCGCCGATTGGCGGATAAGCTCGCCGCGACGCCGGACGCATTCAAGCTGCGCCGGTTCTTGAACGATTGGAACGGGAATAAGTGATGGCACTCAGCGCGCGCGAAGCCTACGAGATCGGTGGTGTCCCTCAGTTGACGACGGGCTCGATCCCGCTTGGGCCGCTGACTTCCTATAGCCTCCTCAAAGACCCTAAGCACATGTCCTTCGTGCTCGCGCGTTACAAGTTCGTAGCCAAGATGCTGCAAGGCAAGGGCGACACGATGGAGATTGGCGCGGGCGATGGCTTTGGCCTGCCCATTGTCGCGCAAGCCGTCAAAAGCGTTCACTGCGCCGATTGGGAGCCCAAACTCGTGGAAGATAACCGCGCACGGCTCAGCCCCTATATCAAAAACGCAACGTTCGGCGTCTGCGACATGACGAAGGGCAATCCCGGACAGAAGTTCGATGCGATCTACACGGTCGATGTCATCGAGCACTTGGAGCCGCCGACCGAGAGAGTGTTCTTCGAGAACATGGTCGGGTGCCTCAAGCCCAAAGGCGTGATGATCACGGGCACGCCCAATGTGACGGCGGAGAAATACGCCTCTGAAGAATCGCGCGTTCAGCACATCAATCTCAAGTCGATGCAGCAGCTCAAAGAGCTGCACGAGCGCTATTTCGATTACGTGTTCATGTTCGGCCAGAATGATGAAGTGATCCACACCGGCTATGCACCGATGTGTCACTACATCTGGGCAGTTGCCGCAGGGCTGAAAACGCCGGCGTAAACGCGCCGGCGCAGGAGGTTGCGTTGATGAAGGTGACGGACGTCATTGCGGAGAGCCTCCACGAGCGCGGCGTCGATCATGTGTTCGGGCTGACGGGCGGCGCGGTCGTTCATCTGTTCGACTCCGTCTGCAATCGCCCGGACATGAAGGCGATCTTCACCCATCACGAGCAGGCGGCTTCGTTTGCGTGTGCGGCTTACGGCCGCGTGCGGGATGGCGTCGGCGTCGGCATGTTCACGACAGGCCCTGGCGGCACGAACGCGCTCACGGGCCTTGCGGGCGCGTGGGTCGATTCAATCGCCTCGGTATTCATTTCGGGTCAGGCGCGCCGCGAGCATCTCTCGCGTAGCACCGGCACACGCCAGGTCGGCACGCAGGAGCTGGACATTCTCGCGATGGCCGAGCCGGTGACTAAGCGCGCGGCGATGCTGCAAGAACCGGAAGACATTCTCTACGAGCTCGATCTTGCGTTTCACACTGCGACGACAGGCAGGCCAGGCCCGGTTTGGCTCGATATTCCGCTCAATCTTCAGTGGGCGAACGTCGATAAGGAGAAGCTGCACCGCTTTACGCCTTCCAAGGAGGCCGCAAAGGCTCCGGATCTGTCGACCGTTAGCCGGATGATCCGCGAGGCGAAGCGCCCGCTCTTGGTGATGGGTAGCGGCCTTCAAAACGACATGGCGCGCTCGGCCGCCCGCAAATCCGTGGCTGCGCTCGGCATCCCTTACGTCGTCACCTTCCGGAGCTTCGGGGCATGGCCGCATTCGGACCCTATGAATCTCGGCGTGCTTGGCATTGCTGGCAATCGCGGCGGCAATCTCGCGGTCTACAACGCCGATCTCATCGTGGCGGTCGGCAATCATCTGCCGATGCCGCAAACCGGCGGCCAATTCCAATCCTGGGCGCCGAATGCCAAGCGCGTCGTCGTCAACATCGATGAGAAGCAGCTTGCCTTCGAGACGGTGCGGATTGACGAAAAGATCCATATGGATGCTGGCGCCTTTTTCGAGGCGATGAATGAAGAGTTCAAAGGGGCACGCATCGAATGGGATAAGCGGTGGCTGGAGCTGGTGCCGCTATGGCGTGCGGCAAGCG
>JBAQHC010000304.1:0-3216 GCA_049288095.1 Alphaproteobacteria bacterium
GTGCAAAGGCGTCCCTCAATCCGGTACCAGCACATAGCCGATGCCGCGCACGGTTTGCAGATAGATCGGCATTTTCGGATCGGCCTCGATCTTACGGCGCAGGCGATTGACTTGCACGTCGATCGAGCGCTCGAGCCCGGCGCCGGTAAGCTCTGTCAATTCAAGCCGCGAGAGCGGCTTGCCGATGCTGGCGGCAAGAATCTTGAGCAGCGTGACCTCGGAGGAGGTCAGACGCACCGGCTTGCCCTCGCGCGTGAGCTCGCCACGATCGGGGCTGAACCGGAATGGACCCATGCGCAGCTCGGCTTTTTTCGGCGCGGGTCGTGCGCGCCGCAGGATTGAGCGAATGCGCAGCACAAGCTCGCGAGGCTCGTAAGGTTTGGTGAGATAATCATCGACGCCAGTCTCAAGCCCCGCGATCCGGTCCTCGGCCTCGGCGCGCGCCGTCAGCATCAGAATGGGAATGCGCGAGGCTTTGCCGCGCAGGATTTTCGCAAGCTCAATGCCGGAAATGCCGGGCATCATTACGTCGAGCACGAGAAGATCGAATTCGAGCCCGATCATCCGCGCCTGTGCTTGCGCGGCATCGCCGGCCGTCGTCACACGAAAGCCGTTTTGCTTGAGATAGCGCTGGAGCAGCGTGCGCAGGCGCGCATCGTCATCCACCACCAAAATGTGGGGAAGCTCCTCGGCTTTATCGTCCTCAAGAAGCGCGCCGGCTTCGGATCTCTCGCTCATCGGCGTTTCTTTGCCATGGTGTCGATAATTTTGCGTGTGTCGTCCTTCATGAGGCCGAGCAGCACGTCTCTGAAGCCTTGCACGGCCTCGGGCCCTGCCGAGCGATAGGCGCTGGCGATCGCGCGCTTGAGCGTGGCCGACAAGCGTTTTTCGAGCGCGGTGCCTTTTTCGGTCAGCGCAAGATGTTTTTCCCGTTTATCGGTTGCGCCTTGGGTGCGGCTGACCATGCCCGCCGCGATCAAATCCTTGAGAACGCGGCCGAGGCTCTGCTTGGTGATTTTCAACACCGCGAGCAATTCCGTGATCCTGATTCCCGGATTGCGCGCGATGAAATGCAAAGCGCGGTGATGCGCGCGGCCGAACCCCGGCTCTTTCAGGATCTCGTCGGCCTCTGCCGTGAAATCACGGTAAGCGAAATATAACAGCTCCATGCCCTCGCGCAGGCCCTCGTCCCGCAAGAACAAGAGCGACACGGAGGGCTCGCGATCATGTGTTTTTACGTCAGCCATGTTGACGTATTTTATCCATGTTGTAGTCTAGATCAACTGAGGAGCGAAAAACGCGGAAATCAGGCCTTCCCCGCCAGCCCTTGGGCTCGAGAAGGCACGGCGAGAGAGGCGAGAGTGTCATGGCACAAACCTTCGATGACCGGCCAGGCTTCATCTGGATGGACGGCAAATTCGTGCCGTGGAAAGAGGCCGAAGTCCATGTGCTGACCCATGCGCTGCACTATGGCAGCGGCGTATTCGAGGGCGAGCGCGCCTATTCCGGCAAGATTTTCAAGCTCGAGGAGCACACCCGCCGGCTGTTCCGTTCGGCCGGAATTCTCGATCTCGAGATTCCGTTTACGGAAACCGAGATCAACGATGCCTGCAAAGAGCTTTTGAAAAAGCAGGGCGACGACGACGCTTATGTGCGCCCGATCGTCTGGCGTGGCAGCGAGACCATGGGCGTCGCGGCGCATAATTCGAAGATCCATGTCGCGATCGCGATCTGGCAATGGCCGGCCTATTTCAATCCGGAACTCAAGGCCAAAGGGCTCAAGCTGGACATCGCGCCGTGGCGGCGGCCCGCGCCCGACACTGCGCCGACGCAAGCGAAAGCCACCGGCCTTTACATGATCTGCACACTGTCGAAGCACGCGGCGGAACGGAAGGGTTATGCTGACGCCCTGATGCTCGACTATCGCGGCCAAGTGGCCGAGGCGACGGGCGCGAACATCTTCTTTGTGAAGGATGGCGAATTGCATACGCCGACGCCCGATTGCTTCCTCGACGGCATCACGCGCCAAACCGTGATGGGCCTTGCGCGCGACCGGCAAATCAAGGTGACCGAGCGCGCCATCATGCCGGAGGAGATGGCAGGCTTCGAGCAGTGCTTCATCACCGGCACAGCGGCCGAAGTCACGCCGATCGGCGAGATCGGGCCTTACCGCTTTGAGGTCGGCACGCTCACCAAGACGCTGATGACGGACTACGAAAAGCACGTCCGCGCGCATTAGCAGTATTTCTCCCTCCGTTTACGGGGGGAGTGCCCCGAAGGGGCGAGGGGGGCCGTTATGCCGATGGCCCCCTCCGTCGTCTTCGACGACACCTCCCCCGTAAACGGGGGAGGAAAATCTCGTCGAACTTCGGTCCTATTTGTTCTTCGAAATTTCGCCCCCATTGTTTGCAAGCCTTTGCGCCCGTGCGATTTTCTCGTGCGCGAGGTACCACCTGATTTCGGAAATTAGAGCTCTCAGCTTGCGCCGCCGGCGCACATTCTCGCGCGTGTATTCCCCGGTCTTAAGCGCGTTCGTGTTGCCTTTCGGCGCGCCGCGCTTGCGTGGCCGGCCCACCTTACGCCGCTTCACGATTGCTCCGCCGGTGTCTCGCTTTCGGACTTGCGCGGTTTGCGGGCATCGCGCGTTCGCATGAGCAGCGCTCGCGTCCGCCCATTGGAGCTTATCGAGTTGCCAAGTGCCGAGGCAGCGTTCGCAAGCCGTGCCACAGCCGATGCCATTTGAACGCGCGTTGAGATGTCGAGTGAATGATTGTCTTCACCAATCAGATCGTCGAAAGCGTTTTCGCAGCGCGCGAGAAAGCGGCCGATGGTGCGCATCGCCGATTTGTTGCCGTGCGGGACACATCGTGCGGCTCGCGCTTCGGCCCGGCGAGCGGCTTCACTTAGCTTGTCCGCTTCGCGCCCATCGGCGCCGCGCGCGAGATCGGCGCACAGTCTCTCGATTCTGTGGCCGAATTCTTGTGCCGCGATCCGGTCCTGCAGATCGAATACGTGACTCCTAAGCCGCCGGACAAGCGCGCCCGGATCCGATGTACGCAGGGGATCGCTTTCCTTCCGTTTCGCTCCCCCAGTTTCCTTGGTTTCGTCCCCCGCTTCGTCTTCGTCCGAGGGGAGGTCTTCATCGTCGTCGTCAAATTCAGGACCCATTACACAGCTCCTACAAAAAATAGGCGCCATTATCCGACGGGTTTAAGA
>JBAQHC010000305.1:0-5689 GCA_049288095.1 Alphaproteobacteria bacterium
TCTGCCCCTCCCGTCGAGGGAGGGGCGATTCAATTCAGCGGGACTTCACTCAGGGCATATTCCAGGCGAGGGCTTCGGCGGCGATGGCACGCGCATCGCTCGTAAGCCCCACATGCGCGAGCGAGCCAACGACAAGCTGAAGCGCCGCAACTTGCGATGCGCCAGGACCTTCCGTGCCGAGAGCCATAACCGAGAACATCACCGTCTCGGCCAGATGGTTGTGAGATGAAGCAGCCTTCAGGGCATCGATCACAGCAGGCGTCGGCCCCGTGCCGGAAGTCGCTGACGGCGCATCAAGCATCGCGAGCGCAAGAGCGTCCGACTGCGAGCCACCGAGCGCGCGAAGCAGCGTCCACTCCATGACGGCGCGCGAACGATCATCGCCCGACGCAGCGTTGAATCGCGCGAGGAAATCATCGGCCGTCCATTGAAGCGCCGCATCGCCAGTTGCCACGGCGAGAAGCGAGCGCAGTGCGTGCGCCGCCTCGGTATCACCTTGGCCCTGTGATTTCATGAGATTAAGCCAGCGCTTGGCTTGCGCTGCATCGCCCGCCACAACTGCTCCGGCTGCCAAGGTCGGCGCGACATCGATAAGCTTCGCGTCTTCCTTCGTGGCGGCGATATTTTTGCGGAACAAGATCGAGACAGCGCTCAACTTACCGCTTCGCTGCGCGCTCGCGAGCGCGGCCGCAATTAAATGACCGCGGTTGTCGTTGTCCTTAACGATGGCGAGCCGCTGCAACACGTAGGCAATCGAGGACGGGCCGGGTGGGAAAATGATGGGGCCCGTTTTCTTCTTTGCCAGAAGGCCGGGCGGGACCTTCACTTGTGTGTAAAGCTTTGACAACGCAGCCGGCGTCACCAGTCCCGATGGGACCGCGCACTCAGCAGCAACCAATCGTTGTGGCAGCGGCGCCTTTGCATAAGCGCTCCATGCCGTATCGAATGCCACGCCCGCACGTTCAAAGGAATCATCGTCGAGCCCTACGAGCGTGTGGCGCAGGAGCGCAAAATCGACAGCGTTCGGCTCCGTTACGATGGCTTTAGTGAGCTTTGACTTATCGAGCCACTTGCCCATAAGGGCAGCGAAGGCTTCGTCTTCATCGCCGGTGTCACGCAGAACATCGACGCCGAGGCGCGCTTCCGCAGTCTTGCCGGCAAGCGCGCTGCAAAACACCAGACGCTTCGTCCACATCGTGGACTTGGCGATACCGCGCTGCTTCTCGGCGAGATCGCACGCCTCTTTATCCTTGCCTTGGTAAAGGAGCGCATCGACAGCAACGCCGGAGATTCCCGGCGTGGTCGCCTGATCGCCGGTCTGCTGAACCATCGTGTCAATGGCGCCGACTTGACCAATCGCGAGAACGCGCTCGAGCCGCTCAGCGATGAATGAAGCGCCGTGCGTGCCGCCCTGTGGCGATTGCGCGCGCGTAAGCAAAAGGCGTCGCGCGAGTGACATGGCCGCTGGCGATGTCACTGCTGCAGGTAAATGCGGCAGCGCAGTCTCAACGATCAGCCGGTCAGTTCCCGCCCACATGTCTTCGTTGAAACCGCCGCCTTTCGCATCGATGACGCCGACGAGATTGGCCTCGACATCACCCAGCGATTGGCTCGACACCGGCGTGAATGGGTTGACGAAGCCTGGCCCTCCGGCCTCAGTCGGCTGTGGCGCTTGATCACTGCCGGCGGGCGCCGAAGCTTGATCAGCCGAAGGCGCCGGCGCAGATGCCGGAGCAGGTGCCGGTGACGGCGCCGGCTGAGACACAGAGGGCGCCGCGGACGGCGAAGCTCCCTGGTTCGACGGCCGCAGCGGCGGCGTATCAGCGCACAGCGCCGTGCCGGCGAAACCGGCAAGCACGAAAACTAAACCCGAGGCTGATAGAACCCTATTGAGGGAACTGATCATTCGGTATCTCGACATGGACCGGCTGAGGCGCCGGCGCCAATGAATAGCCATAAAACATCAGCCCCCCGGCAGCGGCTATGACGAGAACCACGGCAATTACGATAAGACGAACAGGCATTGTCCCCTCGGAACGATTAAAGCCCCCGCGGTTGTGAGAACGTAAGCCCCTGACCATGTATAATGCCTTGTGATCGGGCGGCAAACACGCCCGATTTTGAGCCAAAAATGCCGCAGTTCAATATATGTCGGAAACCAAGGACGCCGAATCACATATCGAGATCCCGGGGCTTGATCGCACAATCGTGCTGGTCGGGCTCATGGGCGCAGGCAAGACGACGATCGGGCGCAAGCTCGCGGCGCGGCTCGGCATGCGCTTTGTCGATGCTGACGAGGAGATCGAGCGAGCGGCGGGGCTCTCGGTGAAGGACATATTCGCAAAATATGGCGAGGCGGAGTTTCGCTCCGGCGAGCGGCGAGTGATCGCGCGCCTCCTGCAGGAACCACCGCTTGTCCTCGCCACTGGAGGCGGGGCCTTCATGGACACGGAGACGCGCACCCAAATTCTCGCGCACGCCATTTCAGTGTGGCTCAAGGCCGACCTCGACCTCCTGGAACGTCGGGTGGCGCGCCGCAATACGCGTCCGCTCCTCAACACCGGCAACCCGCGCGAGATCCTGGCGCGCTTGATGGCCGAGCGCTATCCGGTTTACGCAGAAGCCAATGTCGCCGTCGAAGCGCGCGACCAGCCCCAAAGCGCCATGGTGCAGGCAATCATCGAAGCGCTGACGAAGTTCTGCGCCCGCGGAGGCAAGCATAGTGCCTGAGACGTCGCAAACATTGGGCGCGGGGCCGATGAAACTTACAGTCCCTCTTGGCGAGCGTGCTTACGACATTTGGATCGGCACGGGGCTCCTCAGCCGCGCCGGAGAGTTGATCGCGCCGCATTTGAAGCGCAAGCGCGTTTTCGTCGTCACCGACCAGAATGTCGAGGCCCAGCACGCGGCAACGCTCGAAGACTCGCTGAGCATGCGGGGCATCGAAGTCGCGTCATTGATCGTGTTAGCCCCCGGCGAAAGCACCAAGAATTTCGACCAGGTCGGCTCGCTGCTCAGCGTTTGTCTCGGCGCGGGCCTTGAGCGCAGCGATGTGCTCATCGCGCTCGGCGGCGGCGTCATCGGCGACATCACCGGCTTTGCGGCAGCGATCGCGCTGCGCGGCGTGAATTTCATTCAAATCCCGACGACATTGCTTGCGCAGGTTGACTCATCGGTCGGCGGCAAAACCGGCATCGACACCACCTACGGCAAGAACACGATCGGCGCGTTCCATCAGCCCAAGCTCGTCCTGATCGACACAGACGTCTTGAAGACGCTACCGAAACGCGAACTCCTCGCCGGCTATGCCGAGGTCGTCAAATACGGACTCATCAAAGACGCCAAGTTCTTCGATTGGCTGGAGAAGAACGGCCCTTCCCTGCTCCAGGGCGATGATGCCGCGCGCGTCTATGCGATCGAACGCTCCTGCGCGATTAAGGCTGAGGTTGCTGGCGCCGATGAGCGCGAGGAGGGCGAGCGCGCGCTCCTCAATCTCGGCCATACATTCGGCCATGCGCTCGAATCCGAGACGGGCTTCTCGAACGAGCTCGTACACGGCGAAGCGGTTTCGATCGGCATGATGATGGCGGCTAAGTTCTCTGCCGAGCTTGGCTTGATGCCGCAACTTGAAGTTGCGCGCATCGAACACCATCTTAAAGAAACCGGCTTGCCGGCAAGGCTCACCGACCGCGGCATCAACCGCAAATTCGGGCCCGAGACGATCCTCGCCCATATGCGCCACGACAAGAAAGTGCGCGGTGGCAAGATCACGCTTATTCTGCTCAAAGCCATCGGTGAGGCTTTCATCGCGCGCGACATCGATGATGCGCGCCTACTGGCATTTCTGCACACTGAATTGAAATGATCATTCACTGGCATTTCGTCGGACAGATCGCGACGATCGTCCTCTTGCTCATGCTCACGGCGTTGTTCTCCGGCGCCGAAACCGCGCTGACTGCTGCCTCCGCCGCGCGCATGCACCGGCTCGAAGCCGAAGGCATCAAACGCGCGATCATCGTCAACGCGCTGATTACCGACCGCGAGCGCCTGATCGGTTCGCTACTGCTGGGCAACACGCTTATCAACATTTTAGCGTCCGCGCTCGCGACGGATCTTTTCCTTCACCTGTTCGGCGATGCGGGCGTTGCAATCGCAACCGTCGTCATGACTGTGATGATCCTCGTCTTTGCCGAGGTTCTGCCCAAGACCTACGCGATCAGCTCGCCCGAGCGCTCAGCGATGGCGATAGCCCCGCTGATACGATTGATTGTGACATTGTTTGCGCCGCTGGTGGAGCTCGTGCGCACGATTGTGCGCGGGATCTTGCGCGTCTTCGGCATCAGGATCGACAAAACGCGCGAGGTGCTCTCAGCGCACGACGAGATACGCGGGCATATCGATCTCAAGCATTCCGAAGGCGATGTCTTCAAGGAAGAGCGCGACATGCTCGGCGGCATTCTCGATCTTGCCGAGCTCGAAGTCGGCGAGTTGATGGTTCACCGCAAGGCAATGGAAATCATCGACGCCGACATGCCCTCCACCGAGATCGTTTCGCTTGCACTCAAAAGCCCGCATACGCGCCTGCCGCTTTATCGCGGCGAGCCCGACAACATCGTTGGCGTTCTCCACGCAAAGGATCTCCTGCGCGGGCTCGCGGCGGCGCGCGGCCGGGTCGAGGCGCTCGACGTCAAATCGCTCGCCAAGAAGCCGTGGTTCGTTCCCGACACGACGCCGGTCAAGGAACAGCTCAACGCATTTCTGCGCCAGCGCAATCATTTCGCGCTGGTCGTCGATGAGTATGGCACGCTCATGGGCCTTGTGACGCTCGAGGACATTCTTGAAGAGATTGTCGGCGACATCAGAGATGAGCACGACATCAAGAGCCAAGGCATTCGCCCGCAAGAGGGCGGCAGCGTTCAGGTGGACGGCGCGGTCGCGATCCGCGAGCTCAATCGCGTAATGGATTGGAATTTGCCCGACGAGGAAGCAACGACCGTTGCCGGGCTTGTCATCCACGAAGCGCAAACCATTCCCGAGCCGGGCCAAGCCTTTGCGTTCCACGGCTTCAAGTTCGAAATTTTGCGCAAGCAGCGCAATCAGATCACCGCGCTTCGCATTACGAAGCTGCCGGAGGCCGAAGTCAGCGCGGCCTGAGACGCGGCAGTGCAGCTTCATATTCGTCCCCCTTCCCCTGGGGAGAGGGGCCATCTCTTATGACCAACTCTAATACCGTCAACCCGGCCGAAGCTAAGAGTTCGAATAGCCAAATGCGATAGCCCTGACCGGACAGGGGTTTTGGCGGCGCGGCCGAGTTAGGTTGTCAGTTTCCTCGTTTCCGAGCAAAGGCGAACCACCGAGCGCAGAGGAAAACCAAGAGCGCCGTCGAGCCGATGTACCAAGCGCGCGATACGTCCTCACTAACGAGTTTCCACTCAACTTCGGCAATGAGCATTAGCAACATCGAGACGACGACCGCCGACATCGTCACCAGAGGCCACGTCCTCCATTCAATAATGGAAAGCACTACGGCGACAAGACCTGCCGCCAGCATCGCCAAAGCGACGGGCATACCAATCAACATTCCAAAACCCTCGCTGGTGCTCGGGTCCATGGGCACGAACGATAAGAGCAAGCTGGCGCAGAGCACAAGCGCGATCCAGGCGAAACACCCGTAGGCCAGATCTATTCG
>JBAQHC010000306.1:0-6309 GCA_049288095.1 Alphaproteobacteria bacterium
GACCAAGACATTTGTTATTCCAGCTGCTCATGCCGAAGGTCCTGCCCTCGTCTATGATCAGCCTGCGTCTCTGACCAAACGATGGGGCCTCAGCGAGACGGCGGCGACGTTCGGCGTCCTCAAATCGGCCAAGGACAGCGGCGCCAAGCTGGGCGTCTCGAAACTTATTGTTGGCGAGGGCGAGAGCCACGTCCAAATACGATTCGGCTCCGGCGTGAGCTTAAGCGGCGAATCGCTGGAGGCCATGATTTCACTGGCCCGTCAAGCCCTTCACGATGACCTCGCGAAAGTTGCAGTAGATTTCGGCACAATACAATTTGCTACGGGCCGCGATTTAGAGGACTTTCTAAAGGCACACGGTATTGAAGCTAAGCCGGAGGAGATCGAGCAGTGAGCGGACATCCGGGCGTTCAGCGCGAAACGGTGGGTTTTGGCGCTCCCGGCGGGATTGATCCGCATTGCTTTGAGGTGCACATCCCACCTGGCAATGCCGGTGATATCCGTGTAGTCGAGCATTACGGTGTTGCTGCCGGCGCATTTGGCAGGCCGGACGCTGAGCGTTGTCTTCTGACCCGTAAGGTTTGGGGCGCCATTCGGGAGGATCTAAGACGCTGCTTCAACGAACGACTGAGGGAGAAAAACCTTGCAGTTGGCTTCTGGAAGCCGGGCGTCAATAAGGTCGAGCGTTTGCTTGGCCAGGAACTTCTCGTGCTCGCTTGGGGGGTCGAGGCGGCTGACACGGCGCTGATTCCGGTGGCCGTACGGAACTGGCTTGCACTGCGGCCTGAAGAGCGTTGGTGGCTCTATGCAGTAACGGCGTCCTCGACCGGTGAGGTCAAACACCGCGAGATCGGCTGGCGCAAAGCTCTGCGCTTTGCGTTGACAGAGAACCCCGTGCGTGAATCGTTGACGCGCGTAGAGCCGACGCCGGAGATTGGTCTCGTCAAGGGTCGGCGCAAGGCACGAGTTAACGAAGCCACTCCGGGCCCGATGCTCCCCGGCTTTGAAGAGTCGCGCTCGCCGTTCGCGACGGACGCAACGATCATGAATGGCGTCCATGAGGATTCGCATGCTCTCCCCGTTCTCGCTGAAAGACTGTCCATCTCTGATCGAGCGAGCAATTCCAGTTCAGAAGATATCGGCCGAAGCACAAAAGGAACGAAAGGCCGGAGCAAGTCAGACGCTCACGGCCCTGGGGTCGTACTGGAAGGGGCGAAAGCCGCTCGTGCTTGTCAAGGCGTGCGTTCTCAGCGCATTACTTCCCGCCACAGATGATCCCGAAGTAGACATCTCCATCTTCGAGCAATTGATGGCAATGGACGTGGCGGGATTTGGCCGCCGTATCGCCTTGTCAAAGTCCACTAAGCTCAAAGCTTCAGACGTAGCTCGCGCGCTAATTGCGTTGGGCCGCGAACCAGATAAACTCGCAGCGTTCTTCACGGCGCCCAAAGCGCATACGTTGATAACAGCGGCCGAAGCCGGCAAGCTTCGTTGGAATCGCAGCATCGATTGGGAAGATAAGGCCCCGCTTTACGCTCAGGCGCTCATCGACAAGCCATTCGAAGAATGGCTCGAACTTTCCGACCGCGCCGAGCAAGTGGACGAGCATGAGCTCTACGCGCCGATTTGGCCCGCGGTGAATGCGCATCTTAAGACGAGTGCATCATCTATTCCGCAGCTTGTCGAGCAATTGGGAATGGCCCGTTTCGGCAAGCGACCAGTCGTGGGGGACGCATTCTGCGGTGGTGGATCGGTCCCATTCGAAGCAGCACGGTTAGGATGTGATGTTGTCGCGTCCGACCTCAATCCCATCGCCTGCATGTTGACATGGAGCGCTCTCAATCTTGTCGGCGCAGATGCGGCAATGCGAGCAGATATCTATTCAGCTCAGAGGGAAGTGTCTACTGCCGTAGACGCAGAGATCGCGAACTTAGGAATCGAGCACAACGCCCGGGGCGATCGCGCCAAGGCATATCTTTATTGCCTCGAGACTCGTTGTCCGCAAACCGGATACATGGTGCCAATGTTGCCCAGTCGCGTCGTCAGCCGATCCCGTAAGACCATTGCGGTACTGACACCGGATCATACCGGCAAGCGCTTCGACATCTGCATCGAAAGCAACGTCTCCGACGTAGCAATGCGGGACGCAGAGATCGGCACGGTCGATGATGGCGACCTAGTGGTAACATTGAACGGAGAAACGTTCCGCACGCCGATCAAAACAATTCGCGGAGATCGAAAAGACTCGACCGGAGGTGCTGTCAACGCGCTCCGTGTTTGGGAAAAAGACGATTTCACTCCCCGCCGGGACGATATCTACCAAGAGAGACTTTATGCCATCCAGTGGATCACCAAGGAGACATTGGACGCGAGCCGACAGGAGACCTATTTCGCTAGCGTGACGGAGGAAGACCTGTCCCGCGAGCGAGTGGTCGAAGGCTTGGTACGATCGCACTTGAGCCAGTGGCAAGCACAAGGACTTGTGCCTGACATGCCTATTGAGCCTGGAGCCAAGACCGACGAGCCAATCAGAACGCGCGGCTGGAGCTATTGGCATCATTTGTTCGTGCCTAGAGCGCTGTTGATTCTCGCAAAGTATCGAAGTCGCATGACGGCACCGGCCGTGCCTTGCATGATGGATGCTATCAACTTTGCATCCAGACTGTGCAGATGGGAGACTTCGCCCCCCAGAATAGCGCCGGACGGATCAGGCAAACAAACCGGCGGAGCAAGCGACAATTCGAAGGACGTATTCTCGAATCAAGCTCTCAATACGCTCTACAACTATTCTATTCGCGCTGCTTCGCAGTTGGCTCAAGAGTTTGACCGCAATTATCCCGCCAGCGAACCAGTTCGTGTACAGACCAAAGTAATCAATGAATCAGCTACGCATTCACAAGTGAGTGCCGATATCCACGTTACCGACCCCCCTTACGCTGACGCTATTCGCTACGAAGAGATCACGGAGTTTTTCATTGCATGGCTGCGAAAAAACCCGCCGGAGCCGTTCAAAGACTGGATCTGGGACAGCCGTCGAGCGCTAGCGATCAAGGGCACCGGCGAAGCGTTCAGGGCCGAGATGATCGCGGCCTATCGCAACCTAGCCAATCACATGCCGGACAACGGCCTGCAAATCGTAATGTTTACGCACCAGGATGCAGAGGTCTGGGCGGACATGGCTGCGATCATGTGGGGCGCTGGATTGCAAGTTACGGCCGCCTGGTATGTCGCCACGGAGACAACTTCAGAACTCAAGAAGGGTGGATATGTGCAGGGCACAGTTCTGCTCATATTACGCAAGCTTGTCGATGCGAAAGCAGGATATCAAGACGAAATCACTTTGGAGATCAAAGACGAAGTCGCGCGTCAGATCGATAATCTCACCGGTTTGAACGACCGCGCTCTCGCGCACGGCCGCAGCGAAAATCTGTTTGAGGACGCTGATCTGCAGATGGCTGGCTATGCTGCTGCGTTGCGAGTGCTTACTTCGTACAGCCGCATCGACGGTGACGACATGTCGGCTTACGTCGCGCGCCCGCGCGCGAAGGGTCGCAAGGACCCCGTCAAAGATATGATCGATTTTGCAGTCGATACGGCGAACAGCCAACTCATTCCC
Source organism: Alphaproteobacteria bacterium (assembly GCA_049288095.1). GTDB lineage: Bacteria > Pseudomonadota > Alphaproteobacteria > CAWBKL01 > CAWBKL01 > CAWBKL01. The sequence goes on from JBAQHC010000306.1 coordinate 3,617, forward strand.
CATGGCTTTCCGCGTGAAGTCTGGGCCGATCTCAAGCCGGAAGAGCGCTTCTATCTAAAAATGGTGGATCTTGAATCAGCCGGCCTGAAAAAGCTCGACAATTACCAAAACTTCGCGAAGGCATTCCGTGCCAATTGGCAGCCGCTAATGGCAAACGCTGAGCCTAACGCCGCGCGGCTGAAAAACTCTACCGAATTTGGCAAAACTCAGTTCGGTGAGGGTTTCGGTGAAACGCTCTTGCGCCGCGTACTATGGGCAACATTCCAACTCGAACAGGACGACGCGAATGGCAAGGCCGTCCTCGAAGAATTGCGTACCACGCCGCGCTACTACGAGCGGCGTGACGACCTGAAGGCTATCGCCGCCTATCTTTCCTCGAAGCGGACCGATGAAGAGGCTGCAGCCGCGAAGACGCTGGAAGACTTGATCGAAAACGAACGACTGGGGTGAGTCGATGACGGGAGGCGCATGGACAAATGCGAAGGTGCGACGCTTCTCCTCCCGTGCCGGCCGGCTGGATCATGCTCTACTTACGGAACGACTGAGGGGCGCGAGGCGCTATCGCCGCATCGCCGGCTATTTTCGCTCTTCTATCTTCGAGCTGGTAGGCGAGGATTTGGAAGGCGTCGAAGAGATCAAGATAGTCTGTAATGGCGATCTCGACCCACGCGACGTGCAGACCGCCAAGGCCTTGGAGATCGGACTCAAAGGGCAACTCAATGACGGCGTGGATGCATTAGACCGCCTGCTCAAACGGGATCGCTACAAGCGACTCTATGCTCTTCTCAAGTCGGGCAAAGTTGCTGTGCGCGTTGTCGCCGGCGAGGACTCGCCATTTCTTCACGGCAAGGCCGGCGTGATCGAGGGTCGTGATGGCGTGACGACTGCCTTCATTGGTTCACTGAACGAAACTCGAGAAGGCTGGTCGCGACATTACGAGATCGTGTGGGAAGACGCATCACCTGAGGGTGTGGCTTGGGTTGATGAAGAATTCCGTTGGCTTTGGGAGCGCGGCAAACCGCTGCCTGAGGCGGTCCTCGAAGAAATCGGTCGCACCGCTATGCGGCGAGAGGTGGAACTTGGTGATCTCGATCCGAACGACGTTGCACCCGCTATCCTGATCGAGGCGCCGATCTTCCGCCGCGACGACGGTTTGCAGCCTTGGCAGCGCGCGTTTGTATCGCTCTTTCTGCAGCATCGTGAAACATACGGAGAATTTGGGGCCCGCCTCTTGCTCGCTGACGAAGTGGGTGTCGGCAAGACCCTCTCACTCGCGACCGCTGGCCTCGTCTCCGCACTGCTTGGCGACGGACCAATCCTTATCCTCTGCCCATCGACTCTCTGCCGCCAATGGCAGGTAGAGTTGAAAGATAAGCTCGGCATCCCTTCAGCCGTCTGGCTGTCGGCGAGGAAGGCATGGCTCGATCCGAATGACAATGTCATCAAGACCAACGGACCCAAGGATATTGTTCGTTGCCCTTACCGGATTGGCATTGCGTCGACCGGCCTTGCTATTCAGCAAGGCACCCACGTCCACGACCATGAATGTGCCGAACTTCTCAAAATGAAGTACGGGATGGTGATCCTTGACGAGGCACATAAGGCACGGAAGTCGCGGGGTTTGAACGATCCCGAAGGAGAGGCAAATAACCTTCTACTCTTCATGACGGAGATCGCGAAACGCTCCCGCCATGTGTTACTCGGCACCGCGACGCCGATTCAAACGAGTGTCGGCGAGCTCTGGGATTTGATGGGCGTGCTTAATTCCGGCGCGCGCCATGTGCTCGGCGGTCCCATGACGACCGATTGGATGAGGGCCGAAGCTTCGTGCGATCTGTTGACGGGCGAGCGCACGATCACCGATGAATCAGGTGGCTGGGCACTCATTCGAAGTCCGCTCCCACCCGCAAGAGAACTCACACTCTTCGATCATATCCGCAGTGAACTGAACGTTCCCAGACGAGAGTTCGGCACCGACAAGTCGTATGTTGACCTGAGCGAAGATATTCGAGCCGACTTGCGCGATGCCCTGCGCGAGAGAGAGAAGGGGTTGACCTTCTTTCAGAGGCACAATCCGTTCGTCCGCCATGTCGTATTGCGCAAGCGGAAAGCACTAGAAGACATGGGCCTGTTAAAACGTATCGCCGTTGATGTTCATCCCAGTGTCGAGGAGGGCACGCCAGGCTTTCAGGGACGAGCCCTCGTGACTTCTTCAGCCTTCGACGAGGCATACCGAGCGGCCACGGATTTCGGCGCCGCGCTAAAGCAGCGCGACAAGTCGGCCGGCATCACCGAGAAATTGATGCAGCAACGTATTTGTTCCAGCTTCGCGAGTGGTATCTCAACGGCTAAGGCTCTATTGGCGAAGCGTCCTTTGCAGGCTGAGGCCGACGTTGACGATCTCATCGCGGAAGATGTTGGACCTGACCTCGTCGTGCCGGAACGCGAGCATCTTCAGAGAATCATTGAGCTACTAAGCCCGCTCAAGTCTGATCCAAAGCTCGATGCTGTGAAGCTGTATCTGCTGGAAAGGGGCTGGCTTGATTTAGGATCCATCATCTTCAGCCAATATTTCGACACCGCCGCATGGATAGCGCAGAACTTGGCGGCTGAGCTGCCAAATGAACCAATCGGCATTTACGCCGGGCTTGGCAAGTCTGGCCTATGGAGCGGAGGGGAGTTCGTCTCTGTTG
>JBAQHC010000307.1:0-14618 GCA_049288095.1 Alphaproteobacteria bacterium
GAAAAAGTGGGTGCGCTTGCGCTTGCAATGGATGCGCCGAACGCGAGCTGATCACTGTCAGCGCATTTTCAATTGTCATGGCCCGGTTTATTCCGCCTACGCGGGCCGAAGCCATTTGGGTTACACCTAGCTTTAAGCACGCTTCGGCGGAGCGAAGGCCCGGGCCATCCAGAATCCTCAGAGGCACCATGAGTCTGGATCGCCCGGACGAGCCGGGCGATGACATTATGAAGTATAAATAGAACAAGGAATCTGCAGCTAATCCGTCGACGGATAGAGCCGCGTGAGCCTTTGCTCAAGCCTGAAGCGGCGCACCAGTTCAGTCACCGAAGTCGGCTTGGCGCCGCGCTGGCGGTTGGCGGCAGCAATCTTAAACAGCGTTCCGTATTGGTCGAACATGATGCGGTAGGCATCAACGAGCTTGTGATTTGAATCCCACATATGGGTCTGCTCAGCGCCCGCGCCATTGAATTCGAGGATCGAGAAATTCCGCCCTTCGAGAAACTCGCCGAAATCGGCGAAACGGATGTCGAACCGGCCGAAATAGAAGCCCCTGATGTCTTTAGCGATCTCGTCGATGCGTGCGCGCAGGGCTTCGGTGACGAGCGGCGTTCCGTCGCGGAAGATCGTGCCGCGCGCATGGTTGCCGGAGAAGACGAGCCGGAAGCGCTCACCTACGGGCAGCACCTCGTGAAGGCGCGCTTTGTGCCGCTTAAGGAAGACATGGGCGATGCGGCTCGCGCGCGGATCGTCGTAGATGAGCTGCTCGAGGGTGCGCCTGCCATCGCCCGTTAGGTGCGGGAAATATTTGAGTGTCAGCGACGGGATTCGGCCGCGCTCATCGTCCGGGTGGCGGACATAGAACACACCGGCCTCGCCCTCAACGTCGACCATCTTCTGCAAAAGGAGATTGGTTCCGTCCGGAAACAGCTTGAGGTACTCATCAAGCGCTTGTTCGCCGCGAAGCGCACGCACGCCGGCGCCACGGCAGCCGATATCGGGCTTGCCGACGACTGGAAAGCCAAGGCCGGCCGCTTTCATAGCCTCGAGCGCAGCGTGCTTTGTGTCCGCGATCGCCGACGGGCCAGACGACTTTTTGATCAGCACGAAGGGCGCGATGTACCGCCGCGCGATCTGCCCCGTTGCGCCAAGCAGCTCGGATTTGGATTCGCCGCAAAGCCCGCCCGCCGGTATGCCGGGATTGGCGGCCGTGGGCAGGGTGAAGCTTCCGTAGCGGATGCTTTGCAGCGCCCAGAACACCATGCACGGAAAATAGATGAGGCCAGGTGGCCAGAACTCGAAATGCGCAAGATACGGCTCGCCGCGGTTGATGCGCGGCATGCCGGCGTGCAGCGGATCGCCATCGAGAGTTGCGAGGCTCACGGGGATTCCGCCGGTGTAGGGTTTGGTTGTTTGCGCGATGCGCGATGGCGCAGATAGAGCGGGATCCCGAAGGAGAGGCTGACTAAGACTAGTCCGACGATCCAGGCTTCCTTACCGATCGCCTCGGCAACGACCGGCCCGAAATAATAAATGAGCGCAAAGATTCCGGTCGTCCAAACCGCTGCGACACTCATGATCACGGCAAAGAAACGCCAGAATGAGATCCTCAGGAAGCCGCTTGCGAGAAAGGTCGGCGCGCGCATGCCCGGCGTGAAGCGGGCTCCAATCAAGGCTGGGATTAACCGCCGCCGCAGCCATCGCCGGCCTTGGGCGAGATTTTCCGCCGTCACAAAACGCTGCGCCCAGCCGGTCGAGATAGCCGCGCGGCCAATGCCATAGAGACCGGCATCCCCCGCAATGATACCGACATAGACAGCGCCCAGCGCGACTGGCGCAGGTATCACGCCCCCGACGGCCAGCACACCGGCCGTGATGGTTGCGGCGTCCTCGAGGACGAAGGTCGCAAGGATGAGCGCGCCCGCGGCAAGCCAATGATTGGCGCCGAGACCGGCCTCCAAAGACGCAAGTTGATCGAGCAAAGCGTAGGACCCTTGAGACTGCTTCGCCCCGATAATACCCGGGGCGGGGTTTCACTTGGAAGAGTGAGACGGATGCGTCACGCCGTCATGAAGGGCAGAAAGGCGGCCCAGATGAAGCCCGGGCCGCCCTTCTCGTCAATTATTTGATCTTAACCTCTTGAGTAAGCATTCCGCCGCGCAAGGTGCGAATGCTCTCCCGATCGACGCTCGCCTGATTGGATTTCGGAAGCGAGCCGAACACCGCCTTCGTCATCGCATCCTGATCTTCAAGGCTGGTATCGAAGGCCGCGAATTTCGGATGCTCGACCATGAGAATGATGTCAGGCTCGCGGTCGCGCGCATCGACAACTGTCAGCACTTTGTAGGAGGTGACAAGGCCTTTCGCCTTTTGTGCGTCCATCTCCTTGGCATAGGTGGTCGACAGAAACTTCATATAGTCGTCAAACTTGCCGGGCTTGGTCTCGATATAGCTGATCTCCCAAACCGAGCCGAGGCTGTAGGCGTGTTCATCGGCCTGAGCGATCGATGCCAAGCCGAGAAACGACAGCAAGACGATGGCACTTGTTCGCAGTGTTGCGAGCATTGGAATTCCCCTCTTATGAAAGTTGGCTGCCCGTGGACGCACTTTGACGAAAGGACGCAAACGACCGGAAACCCAGGCCCCTTTCCCCTTCCCATTATCTGGCAAAAGGCTCGGGCGGGCATAGGGCGGCAGGCTTCACAAGCCCGGGAGCTTTTGTTAAACCCACCGCCTTCGCGCCGCGGCCGTGGCGGAATTGGTATACGCGCTAGCTTGAGGTGCTAGTGGGAGAAATCCCTTGAAGGTTCAAGTCCTTTCGGCCGCACCAGCCTTCGCTCGCGAAGCGAGGGAAGGCTGCCACGTCGGAGCACGAACTGCGAAGACGGGCGGGCCGGCGCGAGCTACGGCTCGGCAAGCCACACTCTAGCATCGATGTCTGATCTGGTCGCCCAGTGGAAGAAGGACGAGGCGGCGCCGTTCTCGGGCTGGGATTTCTCGTATCTGGCTGGCCGGCACGATGAGGATAGGCCGCCCTGGGACTATGTTGCCCTGGCTCGTGCTGAGGTCGAGCGCTCCTCCTGTTTGCTCGATATCCAAACGGGCGGAGGCGAACTGCTCGCTTCGCTCGCGCCGTTTCCCGGGAAGGCGTTTGCCAGCGAGGGATATGCACCGAATGTTGCTGTTGCAAGGGCTAGGCTCGCTGCGCTCGGCGTCGAGGTGAGGCAGTGTGGAGAGGCGGCAAGGCTGCCTTTCGACAGCGAGAGCTTTGACCTCGTGCTCAATCGCCATGGCGGGCTCCGCTTCGGCGAAATAGCCCGTGTGCTGCGACCTGGAGGAACATTCCTCACGCAGCAGGTCTCGGGCACGACGCTCTCGGATTTGCAGGCACGATTCGGCGCCAAACCCAAATGGCCGGAGGCGACATTCACCAACGCCATGACCAACGCGCGCCGCGCCGGCCTGAAGATCATTCGGTCAGAGGAGTGCAACGGCTTTGAGCGATTCCACGATGTCGGCGCAATTGTTTATTTCCTGAAAGCCATTCCTTGGCTCGTCGACGATTTCTCAGTCGACAGACATCGCGAGATGCTGCTTGGTCTCCACAGCGAACTCGAACGCGTGGGCGTGCTTTCTTTTGCTATCGGGCGTTATTTGATCAAGGCGATCAAAGAGTAAGCCCTTGTTTCGTTGATTTCGCGCCGTAAATTGCTGCCGAACCCGAGTCGCGCTTGTGTGGCCGGGCTTTAGCGAGCGCCACGCCATGACAATTGAAAGCGCTGCCGAAGCCCCGACGCTCGACTCCGATCTGGGGCTTAATCCGGATTTCGTTCGCCGCGTGGTCGAGGCGCTCGATGCGGACGACACGGCCGCCGTGCGTGCACTTGTGGACGAGCTCGCCCCCCCGGATGTTGCCGACTTGCTCGCCGTCGTTCGCCCGCATGAACGAAGTGCGCTTCTACAAATGCTCGGCAGCAAGCTCGACCCAGAAGTGTTGCCGGAGCTTGATGAGGAAGTTCGCGATCAGGTGCTTGAAGAGCTGCCCTCAAGCGCGGTCGTCGCTGCGGTTCAAGAACTTGATTCCGACGATGCCATCTATCTTCTGGAAGACCTGCCGAAGGAACGTCAGGACGAAATTCTCGCGCGCGTGCCGGCAGAGGAACGCACCGCCGTCGAGCTTGGCCTGCGCTCGGAAGAGGGTACTGCCGGCCGTCTCATGCAGCGTGAGTTCATTACCGTGCCAAGCTATTGGTCGGTGGGGCAAACGATCGATTATCTGCGCGAGACGCCGAGCCTTCCCGATGAATTCTACGAAATCTTCGTTGTCGATGCTGGGCTCCACCCAATCGGCACCGTACGTCTCTCTCAAATCATGCGCAGCCGCCGTCCGGTGATGATCGGCGATATCATGGAGAAGGAGCCGCATCTCGTCCCGATCGACATGGATCAGCGCGAGATCGCCTATCTCTTCGACCAATACAATCTCGTTTCAGCCGCAGTCGTAGATCAGGATCAGCGCATCATCGGCATGCTCACGGTCGATGACATCGTCGACGTCATTTCGCAGGAGGCGCAAGAGGACATGTTCGCGCTGTCGGGCGTTAGCGATGAATCGATAAGCGACAATTTCATCCTCACGACGCGCCGCCGATTCTCGTGGCTGTTCGTCAATCTCCTGACTGCGATACTAGCTTCTGCGGTCATCGCGCTGTTTTCAGGGACGATCGAAAAAGTCGTCGCGCTGGCCGCGCTCACGCCGATTGTCGCGTCGATGGGCGGCAATGCAGGCACTCAGACCCTGACGGTTGCGGTGCGCGCGCTCGCGACTAAAGAGCTTTCCGCGGCCAACGCGCTCCGCATCATCTGGCGCGAGGCGCTCGTCGGCAGCATCAACGGCCTGCTGTTTGCGCTCATTGTCGTGGCTCTCGTGGGGCTGTGGCTTGACAATTTTGTGATCGCGCTCGTCGCCGGTATTGCGATGATCATCAATCTCATTGCGGCAGGCCTGGCCGGCATTCTTGTGCCGTTGACGCTCCGCCGCTTCGGCGCCGATCCGGCGATCTCCTCGGCCGTCTTCGTAACTACGGTCACCGATTGCACGGGGTTCTTCGTCTTTCTCGGGCTTGCCACATGGGTACTGATCAAGTGACACTCCGCCCGTGGGCGCGTGAGGAAGGACCTTAATCGATGCAGCGTAAGCTTTTGTCGGTCGTTGCAGGCTTTGCTTGCGTGTTCTCCGTGGCTTCTGCGAACGCCGACAATTGGCGCGAGGTCGCACGATTGGAGTCCCCGCGCGCATCGCTTCACGCGGTCGCGGTGAATGGCCAGATCTACGCTGCCGGAGGATCGACCATCTCCGGTCCGAGCGACGTTTTCGAAGCATATGATCCGCGCTCGAACACTTGGCGGCCGCTTGAATCAATGCCCGAAGGTCTTGATGCGTTTGGCATGACGGCGCAGGGCGGGGCGATCTATGTCGGAGGCGGCTTCTCGAAGTGGAAGAAGGGCCAACCGACCGCGAGCTTTTACGCCTTCAACACGGCAGACGGCAGTTGGTCGCGCAAGGCGGATCTGCCGAGCGCGCGCACCGGGCATTCGATGACCGCGATTGGCGATTACATTTACGCCATCGGCGGACGCGGCACGGGGGCGGAGCGGGTGCTGCGTTATGATCCGCGTACGGATAAATGGTCGAGCTTCGGCGCGGCGATGACGGCGCCACGCAGCGGCCACGCTGCTGCGGTTCTCGGCAGCAAAATCTATCTCATCGGCGGCCGCACGGCGAATGGCGAAACCCTCTCGCGCGTCGATGTGTTCGATACCGCAGACGGCCACTGGAGCAGCGCGGCAAGCCTGCCGGTTGCGGTTGTAGGCACGACGGCCGACTTTGTTGGGTCCGAACTCAATGTCGCAGGCGGGGCGCAGCCTGCACTCAAGCGCACTCTGAATGATCATTATGCGCTGACAGGCGGCGCTTGGCATAAGGTAGCTGCGTTGCCGACGCCGCGCCAAAGCCTCGCCTCCGCGGCGCTCGATGGCAAGTGGTTCGTGATCGGCGGCGGCGCCGGCTCTGGCGTGCTGGCGGTGTTCACCGAAACCGACTTGGTCGAGGTTTACACGCCATGAGGGCGTGAACACCCATGACGTTTCTCATTGTCTTGTTCCGCGCGGCGTTGTTCCTGGTCGTGCTGCCGCTTGCGGCCTATGCGGCGGCGCAAATGTTGTTACCGCACCGAGGCTTCGTCATTCCTATGGCTGGCGATTTCGATCTCGGCATCTTGGTCGCGGCGATTGTTTTCATTTTGGGGTTTTTGACATGGGCGCAACGCCCTGCAGGAGAGCGTAGCCCGCCCGACGACACGCCCGACATGGATGTCGATTTTGATTCCGAGAGTTGATTGGCTTCAGGCTGGCCGCCAGATCATGCGGCGGTCGGGAATTTGTTCCATCGCGCGTTCGCCCGATGTGCGCTCGACGGTGATGAAGCCCTCGCGCTCATAGAAACGTATGGCATTTGTGTTTTGCTCAAGAACCCAAAGCTGAAGGCCGGTCGGAAAGCTCGCTTTCGCCGACGCGATGAGCCGAACTCCGTGACCTTGGTTCGTGTGGCTTGGCGAGATATTGAGCTGTTCGATCCAGCCCTCTTTGAGTGCGATGATTCCGATGACGCGGCCGTCGGCTTCGGCGCCGTAGACCCGCGAAGTTTTGAACAGGATCTCGCGAAAGTACCGCTTGACGGACACAGGCTCGAAGATGGGCAATTGCGGGATATAGGTCATCAGGGCACGCGCGGCGAGATAAACTTCCGCAGCGGCCTCGGCCTCATCCAAACTCAGCTGTCTTATACTCGTTGCGGCACCGGAGAACATGGCTCTTCATCTTATCAAGCTTTGCGTCGGCGCCGACACGGTCGAGGACCTAGTTGAGTGGTTCGAGAGCGGGGAGGCTGATTGGAAGCTGCCGAATGGCAAGCACGCGGTCACGCATCGCACGACAATGATGCCCAAGCGCATCGATGATCTTCTTGAAGGCGGCTCGCTCTACTGGGTGATCAAGGGCCGCATTCAGGTGCGCCAGCGCCTGCTCGCGATCGAGCCGTTCAAGGACAAGACCGGCCGCAACAGATGCGCTCTTGTGATGGACCCCTCACTCATTCTCACGCGTCCGCGCGCGCATCGCCCGTTTCAGGGCTGGCGCTATCTTGAAGCCAAGGACGCGCCGCCGGACATCGGACCCTACAAGGCGGAGAAGGGGCATGGCAACGCGAGGCTCAAAGCCGAACTCTTGGAGCTCGGGCTTATTCGCGAGTAATCAATCGGGATTGACGGCGATGTTGTCGATCAGCCGTGTCTTGCCGAGGCGCGCAGCGACCAGCAAGCGTGCCGGGCGGTCAAGCTTGGTCAGCGGCTCAAGCATTTCGGCGTCGCGCAATTCAAGATATTCGATGGGATCGAAACCGGCGCTCTTCAGCGCAGCGATTCCCTGGTCGATAACGAGCTCTATTATCGCACCGCCCTTGATCGCGTCCGCAAGCAATTGCAATACGCGATAAAGCATGGGCGCGACGCCACGCTCGTTGTGCGTGAGGTATGCGTTGCGCGAGGACATTGCGAGGCCGTCCGGTTCACGCACCGTTGGGCCCGGGATGATCTCAACCGGAATGTCGAGATCGCGGACAAGGCGCTTAATCACTTGCAGCTGCTGATAGTCCTTTTCGCCGAAAACGGCGACGTCCGGCAGGCACTGCAGCAGCAATTTAGTGACGACGGTTGAAACCCCGTCGAAATGCGGCGGCCGCGCGACTGCGCAAAGCCCCTCGCTGACGCCACCGACATGCACGAGCGTAGAGAAATTGACCGGATAGATCTCGTCGACGGCGGGTGCGAACACTGTGTGTGTGCCGATGCTTTGAAGCTTTGCGACGTCAGCTTCAAAAGGGCGAGGGTAGGCGGAAAGATCTTCGGTTGGCGCAAACTGCTTCGGGTTCACGAAGATGCTGACGACCAGGCGGTCGGCTTGCTCAAGCGCCAGCCGGCAGAGCGACAAATGCCCTTCGTGAAGCGCACCCATGGTGGGCACCATCGCAATGCTGAGTTGTGAGGCTCGCCATTCGCGCACCTGCGCCCTAAGCGCGGCGACTGTGCGAACTATGTTCGGGGCTTGAGCCATGAGGAAACGAGATAGGCCTTGATGCCGGGAGCCGCAAGCGGCAAGCCGGACTTGCGAAAGCCTGCGACCGGTGGCGAGAGTGGGCTTCTTGGAGTGGAGAAGGGACTTGGCCGCAGCATTTCTGATCGGCTTGGTGCTGGTGGCCTTGGCCGCAAGCGCGCTCGCGCTGACCCCGCCGACGCGCGTGGGCGCGATCGCGTCACTCGTGCGCATGATCGCGGCGTTCCTGTTGATTGGGCTCGGCGTGTTCGTCGAGACGCGAGGGCTGACTTTGCCGGCCCTCGTGCTTGTAGGAGCGGGCGGATATCTCATCGTGCGGCAGCGGATGAAGTCGCGCCGCGCGGCTGGGGAAGGAGCGGCACAAGGCAATCGCTCCAGTGCTACGGGCGGGCCAATGAGCCGCGAGGAGGCGCTTGCGGTGCTGGGATTAAGCCCTGGCGCCAGCGAGGCAGATATTCGCCGCGCGTATCATGATCTCATACAGAAGATCCATCCGGATCACGGCGGCAGCAGTTATCTCGCAACAAAGCTCAATGTCGCGCGCGACACTTTGTTACGTCATGGTTCGACACCCTCACCATGACGTCATCCTGAGCCTGTCGAAGGATGGCTCGGCTAATGCGCTGTGTCGTTTTCGCGTACGGCAACGCAGTTGATGCCGCGTGAGGTCAGGATGCTGCAAGCATTGCGCGCATCTTTTTCCTCGAAGGGTCCGAAGCGCGCTTTGTAAATTTCGGAACCGCCGGTCTTGGTTGAGATAATGGCCGGCGTCGCGTTCTTGAGCTGATCTGGCGCGAGCGCCTGCGCGGCATTCAGCCGAGCTGCAGCGCTCTGCATTGCGGCGAACGCGCCAATCTGAATGCCCCAGTGCTGGTTGTTGCCGAGCCAATCGATGACGCGGGCATTCTCGCCGTCCGAAGCCGTGTCGCCCTCACCAGAAAGTGTTTCGAGCGACGCGACCTGCAAATCTCTGGGCCGGGGCTTCGGCGGTTTGCCCTTGCCGTTGTCTTTAGCGGTCAGCGCGGCGATTGCGGCGCCAATCGGATCTCCCGCCGGCGAGAAGTTGGCCGCTTCGACGGCAGGCTTGACGCCCAGGCGCGGCCGCGCGACCGGAACAATCGAAGCAAGCTCGACCTGCGGCAGCTGGGTCTGATTGGGATTTGCCTGCGCCTTGGGGGCGGCAATTGGTGCAGCGGTCGTTACTGCGGCTGTCGCAACTGCAGTGGAAGACGCCAATGAGGTGGTGCCAGGGACCTGGTTGGGCGCTGCATCGTCGTCGGCATCGCCCTGACCGTCCTCTTGATCGTCGTCATCGGTATAATCACTGCTGCCCGAGTTCAATGCTGGAGGTGAAGCAGACGCGAGCTGTGTCGGCAACATTGCTGTCGCCGGGCCGCGGCTCGCCAACATCGGAGATCCCTCGAGCCTGGCGAACTGCATATCGAGCAGCTGCATCATATGGTCGTCGCGCGCCTTGGCGGTGCGGCCGCCCATAACGATGCCGATGAGGCTGTAGCCCTTGCGCTCGACCGATGTCGCGAGATTGAAACCGGACATCGCCGTGTAGCCGGTCTTGAGGCCGGTTGTGCCCTCGTATGAGTCAAGCAGATGATCGTGATTGAGGATTGTACGGCCGTTCCAAGCCATCTTGGCGGTCGAGAACAGGCCGTAATATTGCGGAAAGTCCTTGATCAACGATTGGCCCAGAAGCGCTAGGTCGTGCGCCGTCGTGCGCTGCTGTAGATCGGGAAGGCCCGAAGCATTGTGGTAGTTCGTGCGCGACATGCCGAGGGCATGCGCTTTCGCGGTCATCAGCTCTGCAAATCCCGGCTCGCTGCCGCCGAGGCGTTCAGCGAGGACGACCGCCGCATCGTTGGCCGACTTCGTGATCAGCGCCAGCACGCACTCCTTAACGCTGATGGTGTCGCCCGCTCTAAGCCCAAGCTTCGAAGGCGCCTGATTCTGAGCATGTGCCGAAACCGTGAGCTGATCGTCCATCGACAGCTTGCCCTTCGTCACCGCCTCGAAGGTGAGATAAAGCGTCATCATCTTGGTGAGCGAGGCGGGGTAGCGGTACGAATCGGCGTTCCGGCTGTAGAGCACCCGTCCCGAATTGACGTCCATCACATAGGCGGCGTAGCGATCCGAACCAGCAGATTGAGACGTACGAGCGCCCGCAGCCAGCGGCGCGGATACCGCCAGAAACACCAACCCGAGGCGAACGAGAAGACGACTTCCCGCCCGAGTCAGACGCAGTATCGGCTGCACTCGATGCCCTTTCCGGCTACGCCAAACCACAATCCTGCCGGAGCCCCGTCGAGGCCCACCGACACCAACACCAATCACTTTAGCGGCTAACCATGAGAGGGGGGTTAAGCCGAATGAAGAGATCACTGCAAGGCGGGTGCCGAATCAGGCCGACTCTCCAGTTTGTCACGATAACACCCAAGAATCGGCTGTGAAGCCCGAATTACAATCCTGAGCCAAAATTTGATCCCTTAGGGAAGATTCGGAGGGCGCGCCAACAATTTCTGCTGCAGCGCAAAAATTAACTTGACATTGAAATGGCCAGGTGCAAATTGAAATACCTATGCCGCAGTGCAGCATCGCCTTGCGCGCGAACGCGGCAAAAAGGGGTCCGAAGTCCGAGCAAATGGGCCGCGCGATGGGCCCGGGCGTAAGAAAGATTAGCTAACGCAAAGGAATGAGGCCAATGGCGAGCAAAACCAAGTCTACAAATGGAGCGGAAACCATGGAAACCGTAATGAGCGCAAGCTCCGAGGCAGTCAAGCAATCAATGGAGAAAGCGATGAAGAGCTTTGATGACATTGCTTCCTTTAACAAGAGCACGGTCGATGCTTTGGTGCAGAGCGCAAACGTGGCCTCCAAGGGTCTCGAAGCTCTAAGCGCCGAAGTTATGTCCTATTCCAAGCAGTCGATTGAGGACTACATGGCCGCGACCAAGGCGGCGATGGGCTCGCGTAGCGTCCAAGAGTTCATGGAGATCAACACGGATTATGCCAAGACCGCGTTCGACACTTATGTCGGCCGGTTCACAAAGCTTGGCGATATGGCTTCTTCGACGGCGAAGGACGCTTTTGAGCCGATCTCCGGCCGCCTCAACGCGTTCATGGAAGCAGTTCAAACCTACCGCACTTGATCTGCTCTCCCGACGCTTCCAATTCGTTAATGGCCCGGCTGCTGCCGGGCCATTTTCATTTTCGCGCCTGGCGTTCGATTCCTTGTCAGTTTGCCGTCAACGCTCTCTGCTCCCTTTTGTTTTCCTGGCGAACGACAAGCGGCTGAACATAGGAATTTCAGAAACGCCGACTACCATCATTCGGTGAAAAGCTCGGCCTGACCACATGGCTAGGCGGCTGCGGCCTTTGAATGTCGCTCGGAGTTCATATTTAATGAGCTAGGTTCGGCGCTTCGCGGTCGGTGATCCGGCTAAAGCGCGCTTTGCGAGGTGGAAGAAGAGTTCGGCCTGACCATGCCAGAGAGAGACCCAAGGTTTGGCGATCGTGGCAATACTACGACCGGCATCGTTACGAAGACGAAGCCGAAGACGAAGCGTCCTTCGCTATACAAGGTCTTGCTGCTCAATGACGACTACACCCCAATGGAGTTTGTCGTTGAGATATTGATGCGCTTCTTCAACAAGCCGTTCGAGACGGCGCGCAAGATCATGCTCGATGTGCATCAGAACGGCATCGGCGTATGCGGCGTCTACACCTTCGAGGTCGCTGAGACAAAAGTGACGCAAGTGATCGATATGGCGCGGCGCCACCAGCACCCGCTTCAATGTACGATGGAAAAGGAATAGTCAGTTGCCGGCTTTCTCCAAGAGCTTAGAAGATGCCTTGCGGCGCGCGCTGCAGCTCGCAACCGAGCGCAGCCACCAATATGCGACGCTCGAGCATCTTCTGCTAGCGCTTGTCGATGAGCAGGATGCCGCCGCCGTCATGCGCGCCTGCGGCGTCGATCTCGAAGTTTTGAAAGAGGCGCTCACCAGCTTCGTCGATGAGGAGCTCGACGAGCTCATCATCGCTCATGTCAAGAAGGCTGAGCCCACTACAGCCTTCCAGCGCGTGGTGCAGCGCGCCCTAATGCATGTCCAATCCTCGGGCCGTGCCGAGGTGACCGGTGCGAATGTTCTTGTTGCGATTTTCGCGGAACGCGAGAGCCATGCCGCGTTTTTCTTGCAGGAACAGGACATGACCCGGCTCGACGCCGTCAATTACATCAGTCATGGTGTGGCCAAGAGGCCTGGGGCCTCCGAGGCGCGCCATGTGCGTGGCAGCGATGATGACGAGGAGGGTGAGGCGGTCAAGCAAGGGTCAGAGGCTCTGCAGGCCTACTGCGTCAACCTCAACGCCAAGGCCAAGGCAGGCAAAATCGATCCGCTGATCGGGCGCGAGAACGAGCTCGAGCGCACGATCCAAGTGCTGTGCCGCCGCCAGAAGAACAACCCGCTTTTCGTCGGCGATCCGGGCGTCGGAAAAACCGCCATCGCCGAAGGCCTCGCGCGCCGTATCGTGCTCAACGAAGTGCCGGAGGTATTGAAGAACGCGACAATCTTCTCGCTCGACATGGGCACGCTCTTGGCCGGCACGCGCTATCGCGGCGATTTCGAGGAGCGCATCAAGTCGGTTTTGAAAGAGCTCGAAGCACATGATGGCTCGATCCTTTTCATCGATGAAATTCACACGGTCATCGGCGCGGGCGCGACTTCCGGCGGCGCGATGGATGCGTCGAACCTCCTGAAGCCCGCTCTGCAAAGCGGCTCGCTGCGCTGCATCGGCTCGACGACCTACAAGGAATATCGCCAGCACTTCGAGAAGGATCGTGCGCTTGTCCGCCGCTTCCAGAAGATTGATGTGCCGGAGCCGTCGGTACCCGACGCGGTGAAAATCCTCAAGGGTCTCAAGCCCTATTACGAGGACTTTCACAATCTCCGTTACACAGGCGATGCGATCCGCATGGCTGTCGAACTTTCGGCAAAATATATTCACGACCGCAAATTGCCGGACAAAGCGATCGATGTGATCGATGAAGCGGGCGCCTCGCAGATGCTTCTGCCCGAGGGCAAGCGCCGCAAGGTGATAGGCGTCAAAGAGATCGAGGCGGTGATCGCCAAGATCGCGCGCATTCCGCCCAAGTCGGTGTCGAAATCCGATGTCGGTATGCTGAAAGACATCAGCACCAATTTGCAGCGTGTGGTGTTCGGCCAGGACGCCGCGATCGAACAATTGTCGGCCGCGATCAAGCTGGCGCGCGCCGGCTTGCGCGAGCCGGAAAAGCCCATCGGCTGCTATCTCTTTTCGGGTCCCACCGGCGTCGGCAAAACCGAAGTTGCTCGCCAACTGGCCTCGCTCATGGGCGTTGAGCTTTTGCGCTTCGACATGAGCGAATACATGGAGCGCCATTCGGTCTCGCGTTTGATCGGCGCGCCGCCTGGCTATGTCGGCTTCGACCAAGGCGGTTTGCTCACCGATGGCATCGACCAACACCCGCATAGCGTGCTGTTGCTCGATGAAATCGAGAAGGCGCATCCGGATCTCTTCAACGTGCTCCTCCAAGTGATGGATCACGGCAAACTGACGGACCACAACGGCAAGAAGGTCGATTTCCGCAACGTCGTTCTCATCATGACGACGAATGCGGGAGCATCGGACGCCGCAAAAGACGCCATCGGCTTCGGCCGGGCGAAGCGTGAAGGCGAGGATGAGGAAGCGATCAAGCGCCTCTTCACACCGGAATTCCGCAATCGCTTGGATGCGGTGATCACATTCGGCGCGCTGCCGATGAGGGTGATCCGCCAGGTCGTGCAGAAATTTGTGCTCCAGCTCGAAGCGCAGCTCTCGGATCGCAATGTCACATTCGAGCTTTCGGAGGATGCGATCGATTGGCTCGCCAAGCGCGGCTACGATGACGCATTCGGCGCTCGGCCCCTGGCGCGAGTTATCCAAGACTCGATCAAGAAGCCGCTCGCGGACGAGATCTTGTTCGGTAAGCTCGCCAAGGGCGGCATTGTTAAGATTGGCGTTGCCGACGATAAGCTCGCCTTCGAGATCATCGAGGCGCCACCACGTGGTGGAACGAAGGGCGAGGGCGACGACGAGGAAGATCCGGACACGGACGATCCGCGCACAAAAGAGCCCGAGCTCGCGGATTGATCTCACGCTGCTAGTTGCCCTCCCGAGACGGAGGAGATCGATCGCGAAGGGCGGAGTAACCGGCGACGTCGCGTGCAGAGCCGAACGTCTCTGCAGCACCCGGCTTGATCAACCTAAAGTAGTGCCTTGTCACCGTTTGTATACGTGGCCCCTACCGGAAGGTTTTGGTAGATTAGGGGCCCGTGCGGCTGGCACAGTTCAAATAACGGATCCTCGAAGTCAGCTGACCGATCGGAGGAATGCGTATCTGTTAGCGTGCCCGTGTCAACC
>JBAQHC010000308.1:0-9285 GCA_049288095.1 Alphaproteobacteria bacterium
ATGGGCATCGGACCGCATCTCTCACACGAGACGATCACAGAAGTTTTCGCTGTTCGCTCCAAGCGTCTTGTCACGCCGGAATCGATCGAGGCCTATCTGTCGACTGCAATCACCGTCGATGATCGCGTCTTCCGTCTCATCGAGCTTGAGGAGAATGTGGTCGGCGCGCAGAGCAAGAAGGCTGTCACGGGATTCCTCGTGCCCATTCTCGCTGCACCGAAGGCCGAGCTGCAGATCGGCGGCGAGCGGTCTCCGGTGACCGCAAGATTGCGCTCAGTCGCGGAGCTTCAAAGAACGATCACCACGTCGCACTTTGATCAAATGGACAAGGATGAGATCCTGAAGGCGCTCGACCTTTTGGCATCGCGCATTGCCGAGCGGTATCAATTTTTCCGCTCCATCGAACAGCGGCCAATTCCTCTTGCGGAGAAGGCGCTTGGCCTCTTGCGCTTGATGGCTCGCCAGATGATTCCAGAAGGCGAATGCTTGAACAAAGCGAAATCGCTCGCGCAGGGCATGCTGCGAAAAAGCGAGTTCATGTCATCGCTTACGCCTGATGACATGCCCCCGCAGGCCCGCCAATCGCGCATCGCCGAGCTGAAATCATTGTGCGAGCTCGCCGGTCTCAGCAAAGAACGCGAAGAGCCAGCGACCGCGGAATCGGCAGCTTAGCTAATGAACATCGGCCCAAGATGGGCCTGCATTCGCCTCGACCATGAGCGCAACGTCCATCTTCACGGCAGGTTCCGTCGCCCTCTCCATCACGGCCTTGACGACAGCGCATGTCTCGCCGGCTTCGTCCTGCGGGCACTCGAAAATCAGCTCGTCATGAATTTGCAGAAGCATCTTCGCCTTGAGCCGCTTGGCTTCGAGCGCGGACGGAATGCGCACCATCGCGCGCCTGATGACATCGGCGGCCGTGCCTTGAATTGGCGCGTTGATCGCCTGACGCTCGGCATTCGCTCGCAAACCCGGAATTTTCGATGCGATCTCCTTGATGTGCATCTTCCGGCCGAACAGCGATTCGACATAACCATTGTCGCGCGCGAATTTCTTGGTGCGCTCCATATAGTCGCGAATTCCTGGAAAACGCTCGAAATAGGTCTTGATATAGGCTCCCGCCTCCTCGCGCGGAATGCGCAATTGATTGGCAAGGCCGAACGCAGAAATGCCGTAAATAATGCCGAAATTGATCGCCTTGGCGCGGCTGCGCGTTTCATCGTCAAGTTGGTCGGCAGGTATGCCGAACATTTCCGATGCCGTCATGCGGTGAATGTCTTGGCCCTTTTGAAACGCTGCCTTGAGCTCCGGAATATTCGCCATATGCGCAAAAATGCGCAGCTCGACCTGGCTGTAGTCCGCAGAGATAAGCACCATCCCCTTTTCCGCGATGAAGGCCTTGCGCAACTCCTTGCCTTCGCGCGTGCGGATCGGAATGTTTTGGAGATTGGGCTCGTTCGATGAGAGGCGACCTGTCGTTGTCGCGGCAAGCGAATAGCTCGTATGCACGCGCCCGGTTTCTTTGTTCACGAAGCCGGGCAAGGCATCTGTGTATGTGCTCTTGAGCTTGGAAAGCTGGCGCCAATCCAGGATTACCTGCGGCAGCTCATGGCCTTGCGCGGCGAGCTCTTCGAGCACATCGGCCGATGTCGTGTAGGCGCCGGTCTTGGTTTTCTTGCCGCCGCCGATATTCATCTTTTCGAACAGAATTTCCGAAATTTGCTTTGGGCTGCCGAGATTGAACTCGAAGCCGGCGATCTTGTACGCCTCTGCTTCGAGCCCGCCCATGCGCTGGGCGAAATCGCCCGAGCGCTGCCGCAGCATCTGGGAATCGATCTTGACGCCGGCCTTCTCCATTGCCGCAAGCACCGGTACAAGCGGCCGCTCGAGCGTCTCATAGACTGTGAGCGCGTTGCGCTTAATCAACTCAGGCCGCAAGAGATGCGCCAGGCGAAGCGAGATGTCCGCGGCTTCAGAAGCGTAAGCCGTCGCCTGCTCGATCGGCACGCAATCAAAACTGCGCTTCGCCTTGCCCTTGCCGACAACATCTTCGGAATTGATCGCCTTGTGAGAAAGATGTAGCTCCGATAGCTCATCAACCCCGTGGCCATGCAGCGCGGAATCGAGCGAATAGGACATCAGCATGACATCGTCGATCGGCTCAACGGCGACGTCGTGCCGGCTCAACACGAGCGCATCGCGCTTCAAATTCTGACCGATCTTGACGATGGACGGGTCCGCAAGCGGCTCCCTAAGCCGCGCAAGAACATCGCGCAGCGAAAGCTGTGGCGTGCGCGCACCGCCTTCAAGATCGAGCCCGTCGCCACGGCCATGAAGAATTGGGATATAGCACGCGTGCCCAGGACCGGTTGCGAGCGCAATCCCACAAATCTCAGCGTTCATCGGATCGTCCGAAGTCGTTTCAATGCTGAGCGCAAGCGTGCCCGACTCTTGCGCGCGTGCGAGCCACTGATCGAGATCCTCAAGCGTAAGCACAGGCTTGTAGGTTTTGTGGTCGATCGGCCTCAGCACGGCTTCGCGCTCGAACACAGCGCCGGGCGGGGCATCGCCCGTCGGCTTCAGAACCGGCGCCGGAATATGCGGCCCATTTGCGCGGAAGATCGGCTTGGCATCGATGTCGCCGACATCTTCAAGCCCGTGCGCCTGCGCAACGCGCCGCGTGAGCGCCGCGAACTCCATACCCTTCAAGAAGCTGATCAGCGTTTCGACGTGAATTTCCTCAACCGCCAGGTCCTCGAGTGGCACTTCGAGCGGAACATTACAGTCAAGCGTTACAAGCTTTTTCGAAATGCGCGCCTTGTCCGCGTTGGTCAGCAAATTCTCACGCCGCTTGGGCTGCTTGATCTTCTCGGCATTGCTCAAAAGCGTTTCGAGATCGCCGAACTCATTGATGAGCTCCGCCGCGGTCTTAACGCCGATGCCGGGAACGCCCGGCACATTGTCGACCGAGTCGCCGGCAAGCGCCTGAACTTCGATCACCTTTTCCGGAGGAACGCCAAAACGCTCGATGACCTCAGCGCGGCCGATGCGTTTATCCTTCATCGTGTCGTAAAGCTGGATCTTGTCGTTCACCAGCTGCATCAAATCCTTATCGGAGGAGATGATCGTGACATTCGCGCCGGCTTCGGCGGCCTCGCGCGCATAGGTGCCGATAAGATCATCCGCCTCATAGCCCGACATCTCGATCGACGGCACGCCGAAAGCGCGCGTCGCCTCGCGTATCAGCGGAAATTGCGGAATCAAATCTTCCGGCGCCGGCGGGCGATGCGCCTTGTATTCGCTGTACAGCTCGTTGCGGAATGTGTGCTCGCTTTTGTCGAAAATGACCGCAAGATGCGTCGGCTTATCGCCCTTCTTGCCGTCTTCGAGCAGCTTGTAGAGCATGTTGCAAAAGCCGGCGACTGCACCGACCGGCAGCCCGTCGCTCTTGCGCGTAAGCGGCGGCAGTGCGTGATACGCGCGGAAGATGTAACCCGAGCCGTCGATCAGCGTGACGCGATCGCCGGGGCCAATCTTTCTTGCCTTTGGTTCTGTCTTCGCCAGCGGCTGCGCCATCGCCTCATCTCATGGCTCACCAAGCTCACCATGAAGCACGAGGGTGGCTTGGCTGAAGTGTTGTTTCAGCCCGCGCGATCGGGACGATAGATATAGAGCCGGTCGCAATACGGGCATTCGACGCGGTCTTCCTCACCCATCTCCAAATAAACGCGCGGGTGGCCGAGCGCGCCACCGGGCGCGGAGCGCCCATCAGATTGGGTGTTTCCGCCATCGCAAGCAACGCGCGTGGATGCAACATAGATAATCTCGGGCGGCTCGGTGGCAACCGCGGGCTTCGAGATCACATCGCTCATCTAGCTGAATGCCTTGATTGCCGACAAAACTTGGGCCGCGATGATACGGATGGCGCGCGCGCACGCAAGGCCAAGCCGGCGCGTAGCCTCAGGTTTTTACGACTTCAACAAGGGTGATCTCGAAGACGAGCGGCGAATTGGGCGGGATGCTCGGCGGCACGCCGGTCTCGCCATAAGCAAGTGCCGAGGGGATGACGACCTCCCATTTGTCGCCTTCCTTCATCATAGGCAGCGCCTCGCGCCACCCGGGGATGGTGCGCGCGAGCTGAAGCGTCAGCGTCTCGCCCGGCTTGGTTTGGTCGAAGACCGTGCCATCCATCAGCGTGCCTTTGTAGCTCACCTTAACGCTGTCGCTGAGCGTGGGCGACTTGCCCTTTCCGGAGCTGATGATGCGGTACATGAGCCCGTCATTAAGGGCGATCACGCCATCGACCTCGCGGTAGGCCGAGAGGAACGCATCCTCGCTCATCATCGCCGGAGCGCCATCTATGGTGCCCGGGATCTCGGGCCCATCAGTCGCTTCGTCGGAATCCTCCGATTGAGGCGTCGCACTCTCGGGTTTTCGGGCAGCGCCGGCCGCTGCACTTGGCGTGGTTTGCGGCGTGGCCGTCTTGGATGTGTCCGGCGCGCCACCCGCCTGCTTATTGCACCCCCCAAAGAGGAGCGCGCACACGCAGGCGGCCGCAAAAATTGCCCCCCCAGAGCGGTTAAGACGCAGCTCAAACATGGCTTCCTTGGTTCTTTCCATCGCTTGCCGGGGCAGGCGCCGAATGTATCTTGATTCCGCCCCGGGCTGGGCTTCGCGTCAAGCGCCGGGCGGCCACATAAGGTGTTGGAATCTGGGGCAGGCCAGGTGGGGCAAGCCCACCGGCTTACGCGGCCGAAATCCCGCATTTGCGAATTCTTTGGCCAATCGCTAGGTTCGCCCCAGATACCCATGCGCTGTACGGGTTAGGGACCACCAGGCCCGGCGGCGCCAAGGAAGACGCGCAGGCACCCGTAGCTCAGCTGGATAGAGCGTTGCCCTCCGAAGGCAGAGGTCACAGGTTCGAATCCTGTCGGGTGCGCCATTTTTCTTAAATGAAATCGGCACCTTAGCCAGACGAGGTTTCCGCGAGGAAGGCCAAGAATCTTTCTTGGCACAATCTTGGCACACTCCGAACTGGAGAGAGTGCCAAATGGCGACGATCCGCGAGAAAGCCCCGTATCAATGGCAGGCACAAATCCGCCGCAAGGGCTGGCCCAATCAGAACGCAACCTTCCGCACAAAAAAGGACGCCGAGGCGTGGGCGCGAAAAGCTGAGTCCAACATGGACCGTGGACTTTTTGTCGATCAATCGGCAGGACGGGAAACGACACTCGGCGATCTGATCGAACTTTATTTGACCGGCGTGACTGCCCATCGCCCGAGCGCGAATGCGCAGGAGGCAGAGACGGCCCGGCTGAAGCGCTTCCAGCGTGACGAGCGGGCGCTGTGTTCCTACGCGGCTGTCAATCTCAAGCCGGAGCATTTTGAGGATTACCGCGACCGGCGTCTGAAGCACAGGCTTAAGAACGGCAAAACCATTGCGCCCGGTACGGTCAAGCGCGAGCTGACAATGCTCAAGCGCGTGATCGACTACCGCAAGCGGCGGCTCGGTCTTCTGGTCAACCCGGTGAACACTGAGGACGTAAAGCGTCCCGCCGTGAATGACGAGCGCGATGTTCGGCTTTCGTTGGAGGACCGTGAGCGGCTGCTCCAAGTTTGCCGCGATGCGCAAAATCCTTGGCTTGGCGCCTTTGTCGAACTCGGGTTCGAGACCGGCGCGCGGCGCGGCAATCTCCTGCGCCTTGCGTGGGATGATGTTGATCTTGAGCGCAAGACGGCGCTCTTGCGCGGCATCAAGAACAGCCGCAGTCCCGACAAAATCATCAACCACCTCATCGGCCTCACGCCGCGTGCGGTCGAAATCCTGAAGGCGCTGGACCGAACGGACGCTCGCGTGTTTCCCATGACCGAGAATGCCTTCCGGCTGGCGTTCAACAGAGCGCGGGCTAAGGCCGGTGTGCCGCACTTCCATTTTCACGACACGCGCCATGAGCGCATATCGAGCCTGTTCGAGGCGAAATGGTCGATGATTCAGGTGATGGCGCAGACGGGGCACCGAGACCCCAAATCCGTCAAGCGCTACGCGAATCTCACCGGCGATTTTCTTGCCGACGAGCTCGCCAAGCTGGAGCAACGAAGGGCCGGCTGAGCATCCTTGCGCGGGGGCAGCCCTAGTAACGATGGGAGACTTCGCGGGCCATTTGCTCCGCAATGGTCGGACGACCGCGTTTGCGCTTGGCGACGTTTGCCGGTTCTTGGGTTTTCATGGTGGCCGGTTCGCGGTGATGATCGATGAAGGCTTCCAAGTCCTTGACCGCGAAAAACGTCCGCCTGCCGATCTTCGTCACGCGCGGGCCGCGCCCTTTGTAAACCAGATCGCGCAAGGCAGGACGTGACATCGACAGCGCCTTTGCCGCGCCGTCATAGTCCAGAAGCAGGACTTCCGAACCCGTCCACTCGCCATGGGTATTTGTGTTCATGGAGCCAATGTGGATGCTGGCGGGGCAAGCTTTCCTCGCGCCTTCCTCGCGCCTGTAGAGGCGCGTCGCTAGGCAGCGCTTTGTCGGATTGCGAGTTGGGTGTTGGGCAAGGGCCGTTGCAGACGCAGGCTGGATTCCCCGCCGCCGAGCCATTCGCCTTGCTCTGCCGGATCAATAAGAATGACCGGCATTGCCTTTTCATGCACCGGGCGCACCACGTCGTTCGCGTCGGTGGTGAGGAAGGAAAACAGCTTCCAATCGCGTTCCTCTCGGGCGCGCCGCTTTTGTCCCGGCTGCTCGGCTAGACGCTCGCCGCGCCACGGACGCCATATGCCGGCGAAATAAGCCACTTCAACGTCGGGAACACAAAACCAAGTTGATTCCCGCACCGGCTCCGCAAAAGCCGTGAAGGGAACAAGGCACCGATAGGCCGAATCAGTGATCCATTCCCTGTTCACATCGCGCCACCAGCGGCTATTCAGATTGCGGATATTGGTGATCGGGGCGGATTGGCCCGGTATGGACGGGAATCTCCAGCGCGCCATCCCTAGTTCAAGACCACCATCGACGGCGTTCGTGACGATCGCCGCATCCTGATCTGGATAGATGTTGTCCTGCGGAGGAAGGTTGTCGGTTGCCGAACCGGTCGAAAGTTTTCGGTTCAGGTTGGCTGCCAACTTTCTGATCTGACTGACAGAACCCCGATTTTCATAGCGATTGCACATAACGTCCGTGTGGCGCTTTGACGCGCTTTTCCTTGACTCTTGTGTTCTCTCTTTGTTCTCATGACTCCATGAGCACAAGACATCATGCGAAAAGCCGAGACCATTGAAAAGCTTTACCTGGACTTCGACGGTTTCTTTGCCTCGGTCATGCAGCAGGCGATGCCGCATCTCCGTGGCCGGCCGGTCGGCGTTATTCCATTCGAGACATCCGCCGCGAATTCAACCGTCGTCATCGCTTGCTCGAAAGAAGCAAAGGCAAGGGGCTGCAAGAACGTCATGCCCGTGCCGGAAGCACGCGCCATCTGTCCCGACATCATTCTCGTTACGCAGCGACCCGACCTGTTCCGCCGGGCGCATAACGCGCTGCTCAATGAAATCTCCTGCGAGATTCCGATTGAGACGGTGAAATCCATCGACGAGCTGGCCTGCAAGCTTGATCGAGGGAATATCGCCGATCCGCACGGACTGGCGAAGAAGATCAAGGACCGCATACGCGCAAATATCGGCGAGCATATCACCTGCTCGATTGGCTTTGCTGCTAACCGGCTGCTCGCGAAGATCGCCTGCAAGATCGACAAGCCCAACGGTGTGACGGTCTGGCGACCAGAGGATATGCCGGAGCCGCTCTTTGTTTTGCCGCTCGATACCATTCCCGGCGTCGGCAGCCGAATGGAAGAGCGACTCAAGAGCGCCGGCATTCACACGATCAGCAATCTTTGGCACGCGCAGCCAAAACATTTGCGTGCCCTGTGGGGCAACGTGAATGGCGAGCGCATGTGGTACGCGCTGCATGGCTACGACATTCACGCCCAGCCAACGGCGCGGGGGATGTTCGGCCATGGACGGGTCTTGCCGCCGCAATGGCGGAACGCCGAACACGGGCAATCCTGTTCGCGCCTGTTGCTGACGAAGGCGGCAAGGCGCATGCGGCGGGATGGTTATTACGCAGACAAACTAAGCCTCTGGCTCGATATGCGCGACGGCGCATGGTACGGGCAGCGCGAGCTACCCTCGGTTCAGGACGATCAAGCCTGTCTGAGCGCCCTTACGAGCCTGTGGGAGAAGGCCCGCCCTGAAATCCCTCCCCGCGCCGAGATTATCAGGATCGGAGTGAACCTAAGCGATCTTTCATCGGCCAATGAGCGGCAGCTCGATTTGTTCCTAAATGACGACAGCGCGCGCCGCAAACAGGAAGTATTGACCCGAACCGTTGACGGGCTGAACAAGAAATTTGGCAAGCGTGTCGTGACGCTCGGGCCGTGGACGCCACCGCCCGGAGGCCACGCTGGCGCCAAGATTTCCTACAACCGGATTCCTTCGGCGGAGGACTTCTGGTGACCTGGCAGGAAGACACATCGTTGAGGGATTTGGACGACAGTGTGATTATTGAATCGACCTGTATCAGGTGCCTGCACGTTTGGCTGCAAAGCCCTGTGCAGCTTCTCCTCAAGGTGAGCCATCGCGATGTGCGCTTGGATGAAGTCGCCCGACATCTCGCTTGTCCGAAGTCCGGGTGCCGCCACGTCGGAGTAAGGCTGACACTTATCAACAACGAAGACACGAGCAGTTTCGTCGGCGGCATGCCCTGACTCGACACAATACCGGCACTGCGTTTCCGCAGTGCCGGTACGCAGCGGGGTTCAGCACCCCGGCGGCCGGGGACGCATGCTTCGCTGCGCGAGCACGCGGTAGATGTTTTCAATCGTGAGCAGCGCATCGCGGCGCTCGTACGAATTCGGCGTGCTGCAATCCAGATCGTAACGAACCCTGCGGAGCAGACCTCGCAGTTGTAAATCGCTGAGATGTTGAAGTGCTGACGTTGTGTAGACCGTGAACATGGATTTTCTCCTCCGTTGTCCTCGCGGCCCCGACCATCAGGGCCGTCATGCGGTCCCAGAGGCAGAATCAGCAGCGGACGGCCCGCCTTGGGCGGCGGGCGCGGAGAAGGACAGAAGGAGGAAAAATTGTTCACGCGGCTGCACAGGCAGCGCGAAAAACTGTCAGCGATCAGAGCCAAACGGTGAGCGGAGGAGCGGGACGGAGTTCGACGTGGATCAAGAAACGAAATTCGCCGAACGAGCATTCAATCGTATGCGGGTAGTTGCAAACTGGCTCTGTGC
>JBAQHC010000309.1:0-6209 GCA_049288095.1 Alphaproteobacteria bacterium
GCTCTATATTGCCGAATACAAGCGCCGCCAGGCACCGCCGGGCGTGAAGCTCACCTCGAAGAATTTCGGCCGTGACCGGCGCTATCCGATCACCAACGGGTTTCGCGATGAGCGCTAGCCGTTTCACGAGAGCGCGGAATGAAGTGCCCTCTCCCGCGGGGAGAGGGCAGCAGAAGCAAATCATGTTCGCGGTGCTAGGTGAGGGGTTACCAACGAGCGCTGTCAATTGTTTCAACCCCCTCACCTATCCTCTCCCCGAGGGAGAGGAACCGCGTTTTGCTAACTACGGAGTGGCGGCATGAACGTCGTCGTCCGCTCAGCGCCGTCGCCCACCGGCCGTCTTCATGTCGGCAATATCCGCAACGCGCTGTTCAACTGGCTGTTTGCGCGGCAAGCCGGCGGCAAGTTCATGCTGCGCATCGACGACACCGACACCGCGCGTTCGACCAAGGAATTCGAGCAAGGCATCATCGAGGATTTCGCTTGGCTCGGCTTGACGCACGATCTCTTCGCGCGCCAGTCGCAGCGCATCGCGTCTTACACGGCGGCGGCTGAGCGCCTGAAGGCCGCAGGCCGGCTCTATCCCGCGTTCGAAACCGAGGACGAGCTCGAGCGCAAACGGCGCATTCAGCGCGCGCGGGGGTTGCCGCCGGTTTACGATCGCGCGGCGCTGAAGCTTTCAGAGCTTGATCGAGCGCATTTGGAAGGCGAGGGGCGGCGCCCGCATTGGCGCTTCCGGCTCGACAATCGTCATGTCGTGTTTCGCGATCTCATCCGCGGTGAAGTCGACATCGATACGGCGAGCCAATCCGATCCTGTGCTCATCCGCGAGGATGGCAGCTTTCTCTACACGCTGCCGAGCATTGTCGACGACATCGAGTTTGGCATCAGCCACGTGATCCGCGGCGAGGATCATGTCGCCAACACCGGCACGCAAATCGAAATCTTCGAGGCGCTCGGCGCGGCGCCGCCGGAATTCGCGCACTATGCGCTCATTGTCGATGCCGAAGGCGGCAAGCTTTCGAAGCGCTTCGAGTCGCTTTCGGTTGCGAGTTTGCGCGAAAGCGGCATCGAGCCGATGGCGATTTTGAGCTTGCTCGCACGGCTCGGAACCAGCGATCCCGTCGAGCCTGTGAGCGATCTTGAAAAGCTCGCCGAGAGCTTCTCGCTCGACAAGATCGGCCGCGCTCCGGCGCGCTTCGACCCTGCCGAGCTTGAGGCGCTCAATGCGCGCATTCTTCACGCGACGCCCTATGACAAGGTCAAGGACCGGCTAGCAAAGCTCGGCGTCGGCGGCGGCGAGGCGTTTTGGCTTGCTGTGCGGCCCAATCTCGAAAAGCTGGAAGACGCGGCGCGTTGGTGGCGCATTCTTCATGGGCCGTTCGAGGGCGCCATGGTTGATCCTCCGTTCACGGCGCGTGCGGCCGAGATCTTGCCGCAGGAGCCTTGGGGCGAAGCCACATGGCACGCCTGGACCGAGGCTCTGAAGGCGGAAACCGGCCGCAAGGGCAAGGATTTGTTCGCGCCGCTGCGCATGGCGTTAACCGGGCTCCCACATGGACCTGATATGAAATCTCTGCTACCACTCATCCCGCGCGAACGGGCTGTGCGGCTCTTGCGCGGTGAAAAAGTCGGTTGAGGAGAGATTGTCGTGGCCGTGATCTGCCGAATTCGGGCGATCATTATTGTCGGGCGCTAAAACGCGCGGGCCGCCTCTCTTCGTTCTTGCTCTTATCCTTGAACAGTGATGCGGCCTTCGCGGGCGTCGCATTTTCTTTTCGTCATGGCCGGGCTTGACCCGGCCATCCAGGAACGAACATCAAGGCGAGCATGGAACTGAAGCTTTACAACACGCTGACGAGGGCGAAGGAGGTGTTCAAGCCTCTAGATCCCAACAATGTGCGCATGTATGTCTGCGGACCGACGGTCTATGACTATGCGCATATCGGCAATGCGCGCCCCGTTATCGTGTTCGACGTTCTGTTCCGCTTGCTCCGCCATATCTATGGCGAGAAGCACGTCACCTATGTCCGCAACATCACCGACATCGACGACAAGATCAACGCGCGCGCAGCGGAGCGCCGCGGCAATAAGGACATTCTCACCGCGCTGCGCGAGCTGACGGAAGAAACGCAGCGCGTCTACGTCGAGGATGTGACCGCGCTCGGCAATTTGCCGCCGACCTACACGCCGCGTGCGACTGAGCATGTGCGCCAGATGATCGACATGATCGCGCGGTTGATCTCGGCAGGCCATGCCTATGTCGCCGAGGGCCATGTGCTGTTCGATGTGTCCTCCAAGGTCGATTACGGCAAGCTCTCGCGCCGCTCGCTCGACGAGATGCTGGCCGGCGCACGCGTTGATGTTGCGCCGTACAAGCGCAGCCCGATGGATTTCGTGTTATGGAAGCCCTCTGACGAGAATGTGCCCGGCTGGGATTCGCCGTGGGGCCGCGGCCGCCCGGGCTGGCATATTGAGTGCTCGGCAATGGCGGGCGAGTATCTCGGCGAGACATTCGACATTCATGGCGGCGGAATCGATCTCGTGTTTCCGCATCACGAGAACGAGATCGCGCAATCCGAAGGCGCGCATCACGGCCACCCGCTCGCGCGCTATTGGATGCACAACGGATTCTTGCAGGTCGAGGGCGAGAAGATGTCGAAGTCGCTCGGCAACTTCGTCACCATCAATGAGCTTTTGGCGACCGACAAGTTCGGTGGCCGAAAATGGTCGGGAGATGTTCTGCGTTTCAACATGCTTAGGACGCATTACCGCCAGCCAATTGATTGGACCGAAGCCGGGCTCGATGAGTCCAATACAATCCTGACGCGATGGAAGAACACAATTCGACGCACGGATCATCAGAACGTCACGGTGCCAACACTGTTTCTCTCCGCGCTTTACGATGATCTAAACTTTGCCAAGGCTGTGCAGCTCATGCACGAATGGGGGCGCGCCGCTAACCGAGTGTTCGTGAATACGGGATCGGCGCCTCAGCCAGTTACGGATGAGGAGGCAAAGTTCGCCGCGAGCCAGTTAGTTGCGGCGGCAAGCTTCGTTGGCATCGATCTGACAAGCACATCAGCTGTGGAAGGAAAACTGTCGACTGATGTTGGTGAGCTGATCAAAGAGCGCAACAAGGCGCGGAAATTAAAGGACTTCAAGGAGGCGGACCGCATCAGAAATGAGCTCGATCAAATGGGCGTGCAGCTGAAGGACAGCAAGGATCCCAAGACCGGCGAGATCGTGACGACGTGGGAGCTCAAGCGATGAGCGCGCTCCACACTAATCGCCCCTCCCTCGACGGGAGGGGCAGAGCGCGAAGCGCTCGGGGAGGGTGGGGCAATGATGCTCCGTGTACCCCTCCCCCTGCCCCCCTCCCGCAAGGGGAGGGGGGATTAGATAACTTCGGGCTGATATGCCATCGCGTTCGGTGCGCATCATGAGTAAGGAGCGGCTCTATCTGTTCGACACGACGCTGCGCGATGGCGCACAGACGTCGGGCGTTGATTTTTCCGTCGAAGACAAGCGCGCGATCGCCGCCGCGCTCGACGAGCTTGGCATCGACTACATCGAAGGCGGCTGGCCCGGCGCGAACCCAACCGACACGGCTTTCTTCGCCGAGAAGCCCGCGCTCAAGCACGCCAAATTCACCGCGTTCGGCATGACCAAGCGCGTCGGCCGTTCGATATCGAACGATCCCGGCCTTGCTGCAATTCTCGGCGCGCAAAGCGATGCCTGTTGCCTCGTCGGCAAGGCTTGGGACTTTCAGGTCGATGTCGCGCTCGGCGTTGAGCGCTCCGAAAACGTCATCTCCATTCATGAATCGATCCACGCCATCGTGCATAGAGGCAAGGAAGCGCTGTTCGATGCCGAGCATTTCTTTGATGGCTATAAGGCCAATCCCGAATACGCGCTTGAATGCATCAGAGCTGCGCATGACGCCGGCGCGCGCTGGATCGTGCTTTGCGACACCAATGGCGGCTCTATGCCGGAGGAAGTCGAACGCATCGTGCGCGAAGTGACCAAGACCGTGCCGGGCGCGAAGCTCGGCATTCACGCACATAACGACACCGAGCAAGCTGTCGCCGTTAGCCTCGCCGCGGTGCGCGGCGGCGTGCGCCAAATCCAAGGCACGCTCAACGGGCTGGGTGAACGTTGCGGCAATGCCAATCTCGTTTCGCTCATCCCAACGCTGCTCCTCAAGCACGATTACGCCGAGCGCTTCGACACCGGCATCTCGCTCGAGAAACTGAAAACACTCTCGCGCGTTTCGCATTTGCTTGACGAAATCCTCAATCGCTCGCCCAATCGCCATGCGCCTTATGTCGGCGAATCCGCCTTCGCGCACAAAGGCGGCTTGCATGTCTCCGCGGTTCAAAAAGACCCGCGCACCTATGAGCATGTGCCGCCGGAAACAGTCGGCAATCGCCGGCGCATTCTGGTGTCCGATCAGGCCGGCCGCTCCAATGTCATCGCGCGCCTGCACGAAGCCGGGATTGCGTTCCGCGAAGACGACCCGAAGCTCGTGCGCCTGCTCGACGAAGTGAAGAGCCGCGAATTCCTCGGCTACTCTTACGACGGCGCTGAAGCGAGCTTCGAGCTCTTGGCACGCCGCATGCTTGGCAGCGTGCCGGAATTCTTCACCGTCGATTCGTTTCGCGTATCGGTCGAGCAGAAGCACGATTCAACGGGCGCACTCCGCACGGTCTCGGAAGCGACGGTTAAGCTCAAGATCGGCCACAAGACCATGATCAACACCGCCGAAGGCCACGGCCCGGTCGACTCGCTCGATGCCGCGCTGCGTAAGGATCTCGGCGCGCTCGACAAATATCTCGCCGATCTTCAGCTCGTCGACTTCAAAGTCCGTATACTGACGACCGGCACAGGCGCCGTCACGCGCGTGCTTGTCGAAAGCAAGGACGGCACGGGCGCGCGCTGGTTCACGGTCGGCGTTTCGGAAAATATCATCGAGGCCTCGTTCGAAGCCCTGCGCGATTCGATCATCTACAAATTGCTGCGCGATAAAGCGCCCGTGCCGCGCTGAAGTTGTAGATCGTCATTGCGAGCGAAGCGAAGCAATCCAGTCTTTCGCCTCTTGACTCTGGATCGCCACGGCCGCTTCGCGGCCTCGCGATGACGGAATCACTCAGCGGCGGTCAGCGTGTAGGCACGCTCAATCGCCGGCACGACATCGGCAGAGGATGTCACCACGCTGTAAAAGGTGCGCAAATTCTCGTGCGCAAAGCCGACATCGACAATGTGATCCATCAGTGCGAGCAGTGAATCCCAATAGCCTTTGATGTTGACGAACACGATCGGCTTTCGGTGGCGGTGCAATTGCCGCCAGGTCAACATCTCCATCACTTCATCAAGCGTGCCGATGCCGCCGGGCATAACCACGAACGCATCCGAGCGGTTGAACATGATCTGCTTGCGCTGATGCATGTCTTCGGTCAGCACGCGCTCCTGCACGCCGTCGAGCGGGGTTTCCATCATGGTCAGGAATTTCGGGATGATGCCCGTCACATGGCCGCCGCTCGCGAGCACGGAACGCGCAAGGGTGCCCATCATGCCGATGCTCGCGCCGCCATAAACGAGCTTGATCTTGGCCTTGGCGAGGGTCTGGCCGAGCGCCTCTGCCTCGCGCACAAAGGCCGGGTCGCTGCCTTCCCGCGAGCCGCAATAAACGCAGACGGCCGTGAGCTTTCTCATTCCTTAACCTCGGGGCCCCCAATAGACTGACGAAGGTTCACACATGTGGTCTAGTTCGTCGTCGGTCTCAAGTGGGAGATCATGGTGCAGGGCCGCAAGCTTATTGCCGTTCTTGTGATTCTGCCGGCCGCCCTCGCCGGTTGGTATCTGATGGCGCGCGGCGGCCGCAGCAACCCTAACGCCATCGTGGTTTCGCAAGACATAACGGCGGCTGAGCGCGCCGTTAACGCGGGTGTAGCAGACGCCGGCGCCCTACCGACCTTCGATATTGCGCGCGTCGATATCGGCGGCCAGGCGGTTCTTTCGGGCCATGCGGCGCCAGGCTCCAAGGTCACGCTGCTCGTGGGTGGGGCTGCCAACGGAGATGCCGCCGCCAATGATCGCGGCGAATGGGTGGCGATGCTCGACCGCCCCCTCACCGGGACGACTCAAGAGGTGAGTGCCGCCGCGCAAACGGGAGATGAACCTGAGCGGCATTCCGATCAGCACGTCAT
>JBAQHC010000310.1:0-1611 GCA_049288095.1 Alphaproteobacteria bacterium
GCCGAACCGCTGGGCGAGGGGGCGGCAAACGGTTACAATTCCACTGGCCGGCCACGGCATGGGCCGTGACCGTGTCAAGGAGAGCTTCCGTGAGGTTTCCGGAACATTTCATTAATCAGGTCGCCCAGGCCACGGATATCGTTGATCTGATCGGCCAGTACATCGCGCTCAAGAAGCGCGGCAAGGAATTCCTGGGCCTGTGCCCCTTCCACGACGACAAAAAGCCGTCGCTGAACGTCTCACCGGCTAAGCAGATTTTCAAGTGCTTCGCCTGCGGCGCCGGCGGGGGCGTGTTCCAGTTCCTGATGCTCTACGACAAGCTCGACTTCCCCCAGGCCGTCCGGACACTGGCCGATCGGGCGCACATCCCCGTGCCGCAGGACGTCGTCGCCGCTCCGCCCAGCGCGGGACTGTCCAAGGACGACCTGGTCCGCGTGACGACCTACGCCGCGCGGTTTTTCCGCAGCCAGCTCCGCTCGCCCGGCGGCGCCGACGCGCTGGATTACATCCGCAAGCGCGGGCTGACCGAGCAATCCATCGACCGCTTCGGCCTGGGCTTTGCCCCCGACAGTTGGGACGCCTTGCTGCGGGCTGCGCTGGCTGAGGGATATCGCGAAGAGCAGCTCGTGGCCGCCGGCCTGGCCGCCCGAAGGGAAGAGCGGCCGGGTTGCTACGACCGATTCCGAAACCGCCTGATCTTCCCCATCATCAACCCCGCCGGGGAGGTGGTCGCTTTCGGCGGCCGGGCGCTGGCGGCCGGGGAGCAGGCCAAGTATCTCAACAGCCCCGACACGGCGCTGTTCGACAAGTCCGCGCACCTCTACGCCATGAACTGGTCGCGCGAGGCCATCGTGGCCGGCGGCACAGCCGTGGTCGTCGAGGGATACCTGGACGCGCTGATGCCGCTGCAATGCGGCGTGGGGAACGTCGTGGCCACGATGGGCACGGCCCTGACCGACCGGCACGTCCGGCTGCTGTCGCGGTACGCCAACGAGGTGGTGGTGGTCTTCGACGCCGACCAGGCCGGGGCGGCCGCGGCGGAGCGAGCGATGGAAATCTTCCTGGCCCAGCAGGTGCACGTCCGCGTGGCTACCATCCTAGAGGGCAAGGATCCCTGCGATTACTGCCTGGCCCGCGGCGGGGAGGCCTTCGCCGCGCTGATCAAGGACGCCCCCGACGCCCTGCACTACCTCTGGCTGCGGCGCAGCGAACAGGTACAAGCCGCCGGCGACAACCTGGCCGACCGCCGCAAGGCCGTGGAGGACTTTTTGCGCCTCGTGGCCCAATCGGCCGCGTACGGCGCGATCGACGAGGTCCGCCGCGGCCAATTGGCCCAGCACATCGCCCACATGCTCAACATCCCAGCCGCCGACCTCCAGCAGCAGATGCGCCGCCTGGCCCGCACCATACCGCGCAGCAGCCGGGCGCCCACGATGGAGCCGGGTGGCACCGAACCGACCGGCATGGAGCCCCCCGGCGCGACACCGGCGACCACGGGAACCGACGCCCAGCGACAAGTCCTGGAGGTGCTGCTCAATCAGCCGGACCTGTTCGCCCAGGCGGCGGAGAAAATCTCACCGGAGGACTTTTTCGACCCGGTTCTGCGGCAGA
>JBAQHC010000311.1:0-1647 GCA_049288095.1 Alphaproteobacteria bacterium
GGCCCGAGGCGTGGAAGTGTCCCGCCGATTCGGCTAGCATGACGGTATGCTTCGGCGGCGCTACGGCACGTTTACCGGCGGGATCGATCTGCCCGACCAGAAATCGGCGACGCTGAACCGTTCCATCGTTCCCGCCCCCCGACCCTCGCGGCTGCTGGTGCCGCTGGGCCCCTGCGGCGGGCCGACCGCCAAGCCCCTGGTCGTCCCCGGCCAGGCGGTCGAAGCGGGACAGAAGTTGGCCCAGGCTGACGACGGCGGCGCGGTGGACGTCTTTGCGCCGCTGGCGGGAAAAGTAGCCTCCTTGGATGCCGTGGCCGCCGTCGCTGGACCTTACGGCTTCTTGGCCAATGCCGCCATCGAGCTGACGGACCTCGGCGAGTGTCCTTCCCCTGCCTCGCCTGCCACCCACGAGAACTGGATCGATCGTCCGACGGACGCCCTGATGCGGCAGCTTCGCCAAGGCGGGCTGATGACCCATCGTCGCCCCGTCGAGCCGCTGGCGACGTGGATCGACAAGGCCGCCGCCGCCCGCTGCGACGTCCTGATCGCCAACGCCGTCGAGGGCCAGCCTTACGTGACCGCCGACCACCGGCTGCTGGTGGAGCATGGAACCGACGTCGTCGCGGGCCTGGTGATCCTGGCCAGAGCTCTGGGCATCACCAAGGTGATACTGGCCGTGGACCATCGCCGGACGGGCAGCTACCAGAGCTTGGCGCAAGCCGCCCACAGTTGGGACATCGCCACCATCGCCCTGCCTCACAAGTATCCCATCGGTGCCGACGCCGTGCTGGTCCACCTGCTCACCCGCCGACAGGTCCCCCCAGGCGGCACGCCGATGGACGTCTCGGCAGCCGTGATCGACCCGGCTAGTTGCTTCGCCGTCTTCCGCTGGGTCGTTTACAAACAGCAGGCCACCCATCGCGTCGTCACCGTGGCCGGTGAGCAGGCCGGCAGGCAAGAGAACTTCTGGACGCCGCTGGGCTATCCCTGCGCGGAATTGGTCCGCAGAACCGCCCCGTCCGAAGCCGGCACCGCCAAGCCGCCTTCGGCGAGCGTGGTCGAACCGATCATCCACGGCGGGCCGATGGTCGGGTTGCGGTGTCACACCCTGGCGGTGGTCACGCCGGCTACCGATGCCCTCCTGGCCATCGACGAGGCGCCCCCGGCCGCGCCGACGCCGTGTATCCGCTGCGGCTGGTGCACCGATCACTGCCCGGCGCGGCTGAACGTGGCCATCCTCAATGACGACTTTGAGCTGTCGGGGGTAAACCATGCTCGCCGCCTGAGGGTGGCGGCCTGCGTGGAGTGCGGCGTGTGCAGCTACGTCTGTCCGGCCCGGCTGCCGCTGACGGAGCGCGTCAAGCAGCTCAAGCAGGCCACGGCCCAGCCGGCCCCGGTGGAGAGGACCTGATGACGGACCGGACCACAGCCCAGCCCGCCCCCAGCCACGCCGCCGCGGCGCCGAGCTATCTCATCAGCTACGCCCCCTTCCTGCATTCCCTGGAACCGGCCCGGACTATCTACATCGTGACGCAGGTGGCCGCGTGCGGACTGCTGGCGGCTGGGCTGGTCTTTTTCGGCTGGCGAGCAGCGTTCGTAGCCGCTTTGGCCATCGTCTCCTGCGCCGTCGTGGAGAAGGCCTACTAC
>JBAQHC010000312.1:0-14476 GCA_049288095.1 Alphaproteobacteria bacterium
CGGCTGGTACTGCGTGTAGGAGGTGTAGAACTCGCCGCGTGAGATCACATAATCGACAATCGCAGGCCGGAAGTGATGATAGGTGCCCGCACCAAGAAACGAGCACGATGGATCGAAGTCGAGATTGCGCGCTGCGATAGCTCGCATATTGCGCGCGTTGTCGAGTTCAGATAGCGGCTGAGGAAGGTTGATTTGCGGAAACCGCACGCGCTCCGGGATATCGAGGAATAAGTCCTCCACTCGCGCGACGCCGATGGCGGCGAGCATCTCGCCGCGCTCACCATCGGTGTGAGGCACATAGCTCATGGCTTATCCTCATTCGGCTGTGTCAGGGACACGCGAGCCTAGCGGATCACTCTTGCGATTGCAGCCATGTGGCGCGCATCAGCCGTCTAATTTCACAAGGCGAAGTCGATGGTAGCCGATGATGACCGAAGCAAATTTGCGCGAGATTAGCTCCGAATCGAGGGCCGTATCGCGCGTATCAAAGCGCAACGAAGGTGTGCGCGCGAGCTTTGCGGGCGTTGCGACGATAAGAATATTGTCCAAACCGATTTGGCGGATGACGGCCGGGCTGAGCTGCAGATTGCCACGGCCGAGCACAAAGCCCTGCGCACCAATCGGACTTAAGACGAGCTTGCGGTCTTGATAGGAGGAAAGAAGCGCGAGGATGCCGGCTTCATTGAGGTCCTTTCCGATCAGGCGTCCACCGAGGATCGCATCGATGCCGAGTAGAGTCTTGTCCACGCCGATGGTGCCGCCGATCGCCTTGAGCGTGCTGCCGGGCCCGAGCAGAAACAGTGTGCCCGGCCGTGCCGCGATCTCTTCCTTGAGGTGCTCGGCAATCTCCTCTTTGGCCGCCTCGTCGCTCGCTTCGGCGATGATCGCCTTTGCGGCCTGAACGTAACTCGGCTCGAATGGCGTCCTGGCCGACATATAGAGGCGCACGCTCCACTCGTCACGGCGATATTTTTCTTCATCGAGATCGAGTATGTCGGCGCTTGCGAGCCCGATTTCGCCCATGATGTAGCGCACGAGAATCTCGGCGGTGCGCTCAGGCGTCACGCCGAACACGCCGGAATACATTTTAACGCCGGCCGGAATGCCGAGCACCGGTACCCTCTCACCTGCAATGCTGCAGACGTCGCGCGCCGTTCCGTCTCCGCCGCAAAACAGCACCAGGTCGGCATGGGCCGAAAGAAACCTTTGAACCGCTGCTATGGTGTCAGTGCGAGTGGATTTGCTCGGCGCCTTGTGCACGATCTCGATCTCTTGCAAGCCTGCAGCGCGCAGGGCTTCTTCGCCCATGCTACCCGCCGCAGTAAGCCAGCGCACCGGCGGAAACTTTGGCGTTTGATCGATGAGGTGCTTGAACATGCGGAGGGCTTCGGTCGCCCGTTCGTTGGCCGAAGGCTTCGCACCCAGCCGAGCTGCGTCATCAGCGACGCCATCAGTGCCCTTAAGGCCAACGCGGCCGCCCATTCCGGCGATAGGGTTTATGAGGAAGCCGATCCGCGGCTTTGAGTCCACGAGCCCGGCACCAGAGTCTGGCGAAACCTTTGGTTCGAACGTCAAATCCGATCAGCCGATTTGGGTCATGTCCTGGGCTCCCGGATCGAAACCGATTAGCTTCGCGTGCCCAACACCGAAACCGGCGCAACAGATATTACAAAGAGTTCGCTGGGCTTGTTGGACACAAGAGTCGGATGCTCGCCAGGTTGAAGCCGTATCGTTGATTGCGCATAATACGGCTCAGCATCGCACTTGCCTTCGCCTACGCGCACGAACACCAACTTCAGCGCGTGCGAGGCAGCCATTTCAAGACGCGCCCCTTGGCCAAGCGCAAACAAGTCAAGCTCAAGGCCGCGGTCGGGAAATACGCCCAGCGATTTGCGCTTAACGCCAGGCGCGCTCGCTATATCGATCCATGTAAACGCGTCGGCGCGCATGACGATCGGCGCCTTATAACGTGGCTTGCCATAATCGATGGGCCGCCCGGTCACATGGCGCCAAATCGCTTCGTAGGCGTCTTCGTTCTTCTGGCCGTCGCCGCTCGTACGCCGAAACACGCCCCTTTCGAACGAGCCCTCGTGCGCGAGCTCGGCACGCGCGCGCCGTAATTGCCCCGCGCTCAAATAGCCTTGGCCGCTTGCACCGCCAAACTGCAAGAGAAGCTCGATCCGGTTGGGGCCGCCTTCTTGCGGTCCATAAGGAACGCCCTCGGGAAAATACGCCGCCTCGCCAGCATCGACGGCAAGGTTGGGGCCGATCGGCACCGAGCCTTCGAGACAAAAGCGCACTTGATCCCAGCAATGCCGGTGACGCGGCGAATAATATTCGGCGCTTTCATTGGCAAGGACGAGCGCATAATTGTCGGGGCTGCCTTCTTTGCCTTCGAATAGAAGCTTGTGCGCCATGCCGCCATGGCGATGCGCGGCGAGGTTTTCGCCCCAATCCATTCGGCCCGCGTGAACGATATCCATGAGAGTATCCCTGACTTATTTGCCGGAGCCGTATTGGCGCGCCGCGTGTGCACCGGCGATGCGCCCGAATGTGGCGGCGCGCAATACCGACGTGCCAGCAGGATAGCTGTGATAATAGAGGCCGGTCACTTCGCCGGCGGCATAAAGACCCGGAATCACGGTGCCGCCGGGTGTGACGACGCGCGCAAGGCTATCTGTCCGTATACCGCCGAATGTGAAAGTGACAGCGCATGTGAGCGGATAGGCAATATATGGCGGCGATTTGATCGGGAAAGCCCAGTTGGATTTGGGAATTGCGAGGCCAACAGCTGCACGTCCATCGCGAATATGCGCGTTGAATGTTCCTGGCCCGATAGCCGCGTTGTATTCGGCGATGGTTGTTTCAAGCGCAGCGGCTTTGAGGCCGAGCTTATGCGCCAGCTCGGAGAGTGTTGCAGCTTCGATGGGCGGCTGATCGGTCAAGATGATGGCTTGAACATGCTCGATTCCAAGCGTCGTCTCATCGCCGATGAAGAAAGCCTTTTGATTTTGGTTGCGCCAAATTTCATAGCCCAACTCCTCGAAGGTCGAATCGAAGCTGTCCTTGCCTTCATCAAAAAAGCGCTGGCCTTCGCCGTTGACGACAATGCCGTAAGGAAAGCAATAGATAACGGCATCGGGCTTTTGCGTTCTAGTGTCGACCGGCTCGCCGTGGAACATGTCGAATTGGCCGGCAGTGTCGGCGCCAATCTCCATTGCCATGCGGATGCCATCGCCGCGATTGTTGTGCAAGGTCGGCGCGATTACCGGCATGTCGCAAGCGCGTGAACCGACATATTGCGTCAGCATTTCCTTGCTGCCCTCGAAGCCGCCACAGGCAATCACCACGGCTGGCGCATGAATTGGTCGCAACAGGCCGTCGCGCCCGCGCACGATAACGCCATCGACGCGCCCTTTGCTTGAAACATTCAAGCGAACGGCTTCAGTCTCGTAGAGAATCTCGGAGCCAGGCGTTCGATCGACAACGCCCGCAAGCCCGTCGACAATTCCGACACCGCCACGGGCCGGCATACCAAGCCCGCCGCCTGTATTCCGGTTGGGAAACGGCTGTTTAAAATAGGTGAGCTCGACATTGTTGAGCTCGAGGAAGTTGAGGGTTTCAGTCACCTCGCGCTCGAGCGTGCGGCAATAATCGAGATCAGCCAGACCGCCGGACACGCTCTGCATTTGAGCAACGAAGTTGGGATCGAGGCGGCGATCCTCGGTGATGCGAAACCACGAGCTTGTCCAGCGCGTCGCGCCGCCGCGGTTCTCTTTAGTCGCGCGCTCCAGCACAGCAATGCGCGCCACGCGCCCCTGCGCCTTGGCCTCTTGGGCATAGGTCACTGCAGTTGAAAGCCCGGCGGCCCCGCAGCCAAGCACGATGAGATCGTATTGCGCTTCCGTCCCGGGCATTTGAGCCTCCGCTTCTTGGCTGCGCTGATTATGGGTCAACCGACCGGAAAACGCACCTGCCCGGATTTCGTTGTCGCTCGGAAGCTGAGATGAGAGCGTGAGCCTGCTTTACGCCTGCAAGCGGGTTCAACAGGCTTAAACCGACCTCTGGCGATTATCTTGGCCGGTAATTCTTTTCGAAAGCCGCCGGCAATCCGGAATCGCTGGTGATCACGCGCTTCTTGAAGTACCAGCGCCCATTTCGCTTGACGAGCTCATCATGCTCGCGGCCCTGCTCGACAAAGCGCGGTGGCGCTTTGATCGCATCTGAAATGATGCCCGTCCAGATCGCATCCGCAACAGCCGTATCGCCGTTCACTACGATCCTCGGGTTGCTGAGGAGCATATGAAATTTTCCCGTTCTCGGCATGGCGCCGGATTCCGGTTCATAGGCGGTTAGGATCGCCGACCGCCCTTCGAAAATCGTGCCGTTGACATCGAGAACGCCGTTCTCGACGTAGTAGTTGTCGAAATGCTCTCCCTGCGTTCCGAGCAGGCTGTAATAGTTGTAGAGCAAATCCTCAATTTGAATCCTGTCGAGCAGGGTTTCCATTGTTGTCATTGAAGCCTCCCTAGCTATCTCTCGCGCCTATCGCATCGCGCTCCCCTGGTGATCTTATTTCATCGCTACCAATTGGCTGCGCAAAACCGCCCGTCTGGGGCTTGCGTGATCATGGTCGCAGACGGCGACGTCTTGCAACCGCTGCGTCTCGGTTTGAGTGCGCCGCATAATTTGCTCAGCACGCTCGAGGAGCCCGAAGAGCCGCGCAAGCCATGCGTGGTGCTTCCGTGGTTGGGCAAAGTGCGTTAGGCTTTATGAACGTTGCGGGGTTTGGGCTGCGGTTCGCAGCCCCGTTTCTCATTTGAGTTGTCTGTTCGCGTTGGGTCGAGCGAGCCATTTCCACCGGCTGCTCGTGAAGTTGCGCGTCCATAGATAACAGGAGAACAAGCATGTCTCATCGACTCTTGAGCATATTCACGATTGCAAGCTGCAGTCTGGCAGTCACCGCGTCACCGTCATCTGCACTTGATGTTTTCGGATGGAAGATTCACGTGCCGGCGAAAATCGCTGAGGCAGATGTTTCACGTGAGTCAGTTCGATATGATGATTTGAACCTCGATAACCCGGCTGGTGTCGCCGTTCTTCTAAGGCGTATCCGCGCTGCGGCTGGGCGCGTCTGCGGGCCGGAACCGGACAGGGCAGACCTTGCTAGGCCTGCAATCTATCGAGACTGCGTGAGTCACGCACAGGATGGCGCCATCGCCGCTCTCAATAGGCCCTTGGTCACGGTTGCTTACCAGGGCCATCAGCAACCGCAGGGCATTACTGCCGCAACGGCGCAGAAGGACGTTGAACGCCGTTAACGACGGCGGCAAGGACCTATTCGAATTCGCCGAAATGGAAAGAATGACGGCTAAATTAGAGCTGCCGCGGAGACTAATTTAGCCGTCGGTCTTTCGGGCTGCGCCTGTGCGCTCGTGTCGCCTTCGCCGGCACGGGCTTGATTAGCGCGACCAATAGATCGCCTTCCTGGCAAAGCTGACGCACTTGTCGAAACGACCCTTGGCTTGCTCCGCACGTGCTTTGGCGATGGACTTCGTG
Source organism: Alphaproteobacteria bacterium (assembly GCA_049288095.1). GTDB lineage: Bacteria > Pseudomonadota > Alphaproteobacteria > CAWBKL01 > CAWBKL01 > CAWBKL01. The sequence continues at coordinate 5,560 of JBAQHC010000312.1, forward strand.
ATCTCTCCTTTGCGGTCTTTGTTGAAGTCCACGGTATTCATGTGATCGATAAGATCCTGGATCAGCGCCTTGCAGTGTTGCTCCGTCGGGGGATCAAACTGAGTGACCGGTAGCGGCGACTCGGACGCCGGCGGTTGCCGGTGAGTTGCGCAAGCCGAGACAGCCAGAACTAATGTCAGAACCAAGAAGCGCATAAACCGGGCCTCCGTACGCGTCGCCTTATCGTTCGCGACATATTAGGACACGATCCTATCATCAAGCACCGTGCACCCCAACAACCAAAACAAAAATTCTCTTTTAAAATCAGGTAGTTGGTCTGAGTGCCACCGGTTTGGCCGTTGTTCGATGTCGTTCCAAGGGATCAGCGACCCTGACTTGGCATCCGCCAAGCCCGGCTCATCTTGGGTTGCTCGCTTTAGTGCCCGCCGTGCTAGGAGGTCCTGTGGGCCGAGCGATTCTACAAATGCACGGCCCGATCGTTGAATAAGCTCAGGAGCGTTGCATGGCCCACAGTGCGAAACCTGCAAAGCGAGCGCTCATTACCGGCGTTACCGGGCAGGATGGTGCCTATTTGGCGGAGCTTCTACTGGCCAAGGGCTACGAGGTTCACGGCATCAAACGGCGATCCTCATCATTCAATACCGGACGCATCGACCATCTTTATCAGGACCCGCACGAAGCGGATCAGCATTTCATCCTTCACTATGGCGACCTCACCGATGCGACCAATCTCATCCGCATCGTTCAAGAAACTCAGCCGGATGAAATCTACAATCTCGCCGCGCAATCTCATGTGAAGGTGAGCTTCGAAACGCCCGAATATACCGGCAATGCGGATGGGCTTGGGGCTCTGCGGCTCCTTGAGGCGATCCGGCTCTTGGGATTGGAAAAGAAGTCACGCTATTACCAAGCCTCAACATCGGAGATCTTCGGCAAGGCGCAGGAAGTCCCGCAGCGTGAAACGACGCCGTTCTATCCGCGTTCGCCCTATGGCGTCGCAAAGCTCTATGCTTATTGGATCACGGTGAATTACCGCGAAAGCTATGGCATGCATGCCTCAAACGGCATTCTCTTCAATCACGAGAGTCCCCTTCGGGGTGAGACCTTCGTGACGCGCAAGATCACGCGGGCCGTTGCTGCAATCAAACTCCACCTTCAAGATCAGCTTTATCTCGGCAATCTCGATGCGCAGAGAGACTGGGGTCACGCGCGCGAGTATGCACAGGGCATGTGGCTCATGCTTCAGCAAGACCAACCGGACGATTATGTTCTTGCGACCGGCGAGACACATTCGGTGCGCGAATTTGTTGAGCTGGCCTTTGCTGAAGTCGGCCGCCAAATCGTCTGGGAAGGCAGCGGCGTCGACGAAGTGGGGAAGGACGCGCGGAGCGGAAAAATCTTGGTCGGCATAGACCGCCGCTATTTCCGTCCCGCGGAAGTCGACCTCCTGCTTGGCGACCCGACAAAGGCGAAGACCAAGCTCGGTTGGCAACACAAGACCGACTTCAAGGGCCTCGTGGCCGAGATGGTGAAAGCGGATCTGCAGAATCTCGCGCGTGAAACGGAGCGCCGCCATGGCTCCGATGAGTGAGGCGCGGCAATCATTTTCTCTTTCTGGGAAACGGGTGTGGGTTGCCGGTCATCGCGGCATGGCCGGTTCGGCCATTGTGCGGCGCCTTGCGAGCGAAGAGTGCGAGATACTGACGGCGCCGCGCGACAAAGTCGATTTGCGCAATCAAGCGCAAGTGGACGCCTGGATGGCGGCGAGCAAGCCGCAAGTTGTGTTTCTCGCCGCCGCCAAAGTTGGCGGAATCTTGGCCAACAATTCTCATCCGGCGCAGTTTCTCTATGACAATCTGGCAATCCAGAACAATGTCATCGAGGCGGCGCGCCGCGAGAATGTCGAGAAGCTTTTGGTCCTCGGCTCAAGCTGCATCTATCCAAAGCTCGCGCCGCAGCCGATCTCTGAAGATGCGCTTCTCACCGGTCCGCTCGAGCCGACAAATGAATGGTATGCGATAGCCAAAATTGCTGGGCTCAAGCTTGCAGCTGCCTATCGGCGCGAATATGGCTGCGACTTTATTTCTGCGATGCCGACTAATCTCTATGGTCCGGGCGACAACTTTGATCTCGTTTCAAGCCACGTGTTGCCGGCGCTGATCCGCAAGGTTCATGATGCGAAGGCAAAGCGCGACAAATCGATTGTGATTTGGGGCACCGGTACACCGCGCCGCGAATTTCTGTTTGTCGAAGACTGTGCCGATGCGCTCGTACATCTCATGAAACATTATTCGGGCGAGAGCCATGTCAATGTCGGCTGCGGCGAGGATATATCGGTTAACGAGCTCGCGCGCCTCGTTTGTGAAATCATCGGCTTCTCCGGTGAGCTTGTTCACGATCTCACCAAGCCGGACGGTACGCCGCGCAAACTCCTGAATGTTGAAAAGCTCCGCGCGATCGGGTGGACGGCGCGCACTCCGCTGGCCGAGGGCATTGAGCGCACATATGAGTGGTTCCTCAAGAACGGCCTTGGGCCGGCTCAAGGACGATAATTTGGCGGCGACGCGACGCTTTAAATTAGAGGACCAGGGCGCTATATCTCGGCCCGCGCAATATAGGCTTGCGCCTCGACGGTGCATCTTCGCCCGCGAGTGCCAGCGAATTCACGCCATATGAACGTCAAGGACCTCAAGGGAAAAACCATCGCTTTTGCCGCTTCCGGCGGGCTTGATAGCTGCACGATCACCCACTGGCTGGCGAGCGAAGGCGTCAAGGTGGTGTGCTTCACCGCCGATCTTGCGCAGCCGGACGAGACTGATTTTTCGGCAATCGAGGAGCGCATGCGCGCCTGCGGGGCTGTGGATTTCGTCGGCATGCCGCTGCAATTGGAAATGGCCGAGGCCGGGATCGAAGGCATTCAGGCGCAATGCTGCTATGAGGGGCGCTATTGGTGCACCACACCGCTCGGCCGCCAGGTCACAACCAAGGGCATGGTTGAGGCCGTGAAGAAGCGCGGCATCAAGATCATTAGCCACGGTGCGACTGGGCGCGGCAATGATCAGGTTCGGTTTCAGCTGATCGCCAACATGCTCGATCCGACGCTTCAGGTTTATGCGCCTTGGCGCGACGAAGCCTTTTTGGGACGCTTCGGCGGCCGCATTCAGATGATCGAATATTGCGAGCAGCACGGGCTGCCGGTGAAAGCTTCGCGCGACAAGCCTTATTCGACCGATGCGAATTTGCTGGGTCTCACGCACGAGGGCGGCAAGCTCGAGCTTCTATCAACGCCAGCTCATTTTGTGACCGCCGAAATGGGCGTATGGGCGGATAAGGCGCCCGACAAAGCGGAAGAGGTGACGATCCGCTTTGAGCGCGGCACGCCCGTTCGCTTCAATGGCGAGGCGGTCGATGCGCTATCCGCCATGAAACGCGCCAACGAGATTGGCGGGCGGCACGGTATCGGTATTGGCCTGCACCTCGTCGAAAACCGCTTCGTTGGCGTCAAATCGCGCGGCGTTTATGAAGCGCCGGGCATGGAGTTGATTGGCACCGCTTACGGCTTCTTGCTTCAGCTCATTTTGGACCGCCGCGCGCGAGAGCTGTTCGATGTCCTGTCGGCGACGCTCACCAAACAGCTCTATCAAGGCTACTGGAACGACGTCGCCTCGCGCATGGCCAAAGAAGCAATTGCCGAGACGGCTGCGCTTGCGACCGGCACGATCAAAGTGCGCCTTTATAAGGGCAATGTCACGTTCGTCGCTGCCGACGACGCGCCGCATTCGCTGTTCTCGAAGGACGGCTCGATGGAGGCGGAAGGCACGTTCGATCACAAGGATTCGGAAGGCTTTTTGGGCGTGCTCGGCGTGCACGCGCGCGCGCTCGCGAAAGCCGGCCAGATCAAAGAGTGATCAATTGGCGCGCTCAACGCGGATCGGGAGTTCGATCACGCCGTTCTTCTCGATCTGATAAGGCGGCACGATAATGTAACCTGTGCCCTCGGCCTGAGCACGCGCCATCTCGTATTTCTTCGCTTCGTCGTCGGCGCGTAACAGGAAATCGTAATCGCCAGGCGATTCACGTTCATGCATTTCGTCGGGATCGAAATCGATGATCATGCTGTATGTCATGGCATGAACGCGCGCGGGATAAATCGGCACGGTCGTTGATTCAATCCTCATCGGACGGCCGAAACGGCCCTGCATCGACAGGACTCTGTTGTCCCAGAAAGCCAGACCGATAAAGCGCCGGCCCTGCGCGCGATAGACTTGCAGCGCGAGTGCCTTGGTGATCACGCCGAGCGCCGGCACTTGCGGCAAATAACGCCTGAGGCTGAACAAGGAAAAACCTACAAGGCTTTGGCCGTCGAGCGACAGTCCGGCAATCTGTCCGCTCACCGGCAAATACTCGAGATCGGCGAGATCGAAGGACGAATCGCCCTCGAATGCGGCGATCAAATCATCGGGCGCGCGCTTCTTGGCGATTGCAAAGCCGATGATCGCGGTCTGCATCAACACGCAATCGACAAGCACCCAGTCCGGCATTTTTACCGCCGAAGATGTGAAGCCGAGCGCATTGGCAAGCCGAAACGCCTCGTGAAACGAGCGATCTTCTGGCCGCTCCAAGAGATAGATATGGCCGGCGCGCCCGATCACCGATTGATCAAGCGCGGGCAATACCATGCGGCTCGCCGCGATATATGGCGTGAGACCGGCCGTCGCCAAGATTTCAAGATTCGACTTGAAAGTCATACGCGCGTCTAGAGTTGCCCGATACGCAGTCTAGGAGCGTGTATGCCTCGTTTCAACGCGGGAGCGTCAAAGCGCTTAATGGTGCGCGCCTTCCGCATAAGTCAGCGGCAAGCCGACATTATCCTTCACGGTGCCGATCACGAAATGCGATCTCACATCTTTGACCCCCGGAGTTTTCAAGAGGTCGCGAACGACAAATCGTTCGAACGCTTCTAGATCGGGCGCGACGACGCGCAGTATGTAGTCGGCAACGCCGGTTACGGCGAGACAGAACATGACCTCGGGAAGCGAGATCATCCGGCGCCGGAACGCTTCCATTTGCTCTTCATTGTCCTGGGCAATTGTGACCATGACGACTGCGGTCACGCCCAGACCGACCTTCTTGGGATTGAGCTGAGCAGAATATCCGCGCACATAACCCTCGCTTTCGAGCGCCTGAACGCGGCGCAAGCAGGCTGAGGGGGAGAGGCCGATGCGATTGGCCAGATCGACATTGGATAAACGGCCATTGGCTTGGATCGCCTCCAGGATACGAATATCCGTGGCGTCCAGTCGGGACTGGGGCATGTGTTTGTGACACCCTCTTCGAACTTTATTGCTGTTCTATGGTACAAATTTGCGCAGAACACAAGAAAATTTGCAGGGGACCGGATGAGTGTGTCGCGAAGACGCAAATTGCTGCGGTGCACCTGCGATTAAATAATAAGGAAGCTTGATAAATCTGCCGTCCGGCCCCGTGCGAAGAGCCTAGTTTTTGTTTGGTTCGCAGGGGCTTCGTCGCGCGAGTGGTCCGCTCCTTCAATCCGACTTAGGCTCGGCGCCCTCAGACGAGAGGCAATGCCATGATGAAGCTCTATTCCTTCCACTCGAGTTCCGCCGCCTATCGCACGCGCATCGCCCTTAACCTCAAGAACGCGCCCTATGAGATCGTGCCGGTGCGGTTTGGGCCGAGCGGGGGCGAAAACAAGGGGCCGGACTACACCAAGCTCAATCCGCAGCAGCTCGTCCCGACCCTCGTGACCGATGAGGGTGTCATTCCGCAGAGCCTCGCCATCATGGGCTATCTCGACGGCAAATTTCCCGATCCGCCCTTCATGCCGAAAGAGCCGTGGGGCCGCGCCATGATCATGTCGATTGCGTGCAATATCTGCTGCGATATCCATCCGGTGAACAATCTTCGCATTCGGCAATATCTCAAGGATCCGCTTGGGCACAGCGATGCCGAAGTCGAGGAATGGCAGCGCCATTGGATCGATGTGAGTTTCACCGGACTTGAGGAGTGGGTGAAGGATAAGCGCGGCACATATTGCTGGGGCGATCAACCGAGCGTCGCCGACATTTGCCTTGTGCCGCAAGTCACCAATGCGCGCCGCGTGCATGTCGATATGAGCAAATACCCGAACTTGAACGAGATCGATGCGCGCTGTCGCGAATTGCCGGCTTTCATCAAGGCCGCGCCCGATCAGCAGCCGGATTGGCCGAAACGATAGAACGTGATTGGGTTTGATTGAATCAGTCTCATCCTTCGACAAGCTCAGGATGAGGTGAAGCTAATTATCCTCATGATGAGCTTGTCGAACCATGAGGGCGGGCGCACGATGAAAAATGGGCACGGCGCTAAAGGTCCGGTGTGAACGGAGTTTGGCCGTCTTTCAGCATGAGAAGCGCGGCGTTGCCGCCGGCAGCAGTCGTGTCGATCGAGAGTGATTGTTCGGTTGCGAAGGCGTGCAAAGTGTAAGGGCCGCCGGCCTTGGGGCCGGTGCCGGAAAGGCCGCGCCCGCCGAATGGCTGCACGCCGACAACGGCGCCGATTTGATTGCGGTTGAAATAGACATTGCCGGCCTTGATGCGCGTCATGATGCGAGCACGCACTTCATCAAGCCGGCTGTGAATGCCGAGCGTGAGGCCATAGCCCATGGCGTTGATTTCATCGCAGATTCGATCGAGCGCTTCGCGCTTGTAGCGATAGACCGCGAGCACGGGCCCAAAAATCTCTTCACTCAAATCCTCGATGCGCTCGATCTCGAACACCATTGGCGAAAAGAAAGTGCCGTGGTCGAGATCATCGGGTTCCTCAAGCGCGCGGACGAGCTTGCCGCCCTCTTCGAGGCGGTTGGCCTGCTTGCGAAGGCTCGCGCGCGCATCCTCATCGATCACCGGCCCGACATCGGTTGAAAGATCCATCGGATCGCCGATTTTGAGCTCGGCCATCGCGCCTGCCAGCATCTTGAGAAGATTGTCGGCGATATCGTCTTGTACGCAGAGGAGGCGCGCGGCCGAGCAGCGCTGCCCGGCACTGTCGAACGCCGAGCTGATGACATCGCTGACGACCTGCTCCAAGAGCGCCGTCGAGTCAACGATCATCGCGTTGATGCCACCGGTTTCGGCGATGAAGGGAATGATCGGCCCGCCTTTCGCTGCGAGTGAGTTGCGGATGATCGCTGCAGTTGCGGTCGATCCGGTGAAGGCGATACCGGCAAGTAGTGGATGACCGACGATCTTGCCGCCAACGGCGCCGTCGCCCGGAAGCAGATGGAGCACATCGCGCGGAATGCCGGCCTCATGAAGAAGCGATACGGCCAGCGCGCCGGTGAGCGGGGTCTGCTCTGCAGGCTTCGCGATCACCGTATTGCCGGCCGCGAGTGCTGCCGCCACTTGGCCGGTGAAGATCGAGAGCGGGAAGTTCCATGGCGAAATGCAAGCGAACACGCCGCGCCCGTGCAGCGAATATTCATTGCGCTCGCCGGTCGGCCCTTTGAGAACTCTAGGATGAGCAAAGTCTGCGCGCGCAAGCACGGCATAGTAGCGGAGGAAATCGATCGCCTCGCGCGTCTCGTAAAGCGCGCTTTGGACACTCCTGCCGCCTTCGCGCACGATGAGCGCCATGAGCTTGGCATGCTGAGCTTGGAATATGTCAGCTGCACGCTCGAGCAGCTTGGCGCGGGCTTCGCCGCCGCGCTCGTCCCACCCATTTTGAGCCGCGCCTGCCGACGCAAAGGCTGCGTCGATATCTTCCTCATTTGAGTCAACTGCGTAGCCGATGACGCGCCGATGATCGGCTGGATCGGTGATCTCGCGCCGCTTGCCGTCGCGCGCCTCGCCGGCAATCAATGGCAGCGCCAAAAAAGTCGATTGCAACGCGTTCCGCATGTCGCTGAGGAGCGGCGCCGATTGAGCGGGATCGGAGAGAAGGAGCCCGGCGGAATTCTGCCGCTCCGGTGCGTAGAGCTGCGCCGGCAACACAATGTTCGGATGCGGCTTGTCGTCAAGCGCGGCGACCGCGTCAACAGGATCAGCAATGATTTCGGCGATCGGCGCTTCATCATCGGCGAGCCGGTTGACGAAGGAGGTGTTCGCACCGTTCTCGAGCAAGCGGCGCACGAGATAAGCGAGCAGATGCTCGTATCCGCCGACTGGCGCGTAAACGCGCACTGGAAGCTTGCCATCGCCCTCGACAATTTGTGCGTAGAGCGCGCTGCCCATGCCATGCAGGCGTTGAAATTCAAAATCTCTGTTGTCGCCCGCGAAGACTTGCACCGCCGCCACCGTATGCGCGTTATGCGTCGCGAATTGCGGGAAGAAGCGGTCGCGTCTTGACAGCAGCGCTCGCGCGCAAGCGAGATAATTCGTGTCGGTCGAAATCTTGCGCGTGAACACCGGATAACTGGGCAGCCCGGCGATCTGAGCGCGTTTAATCTCGGTGTCCCAATAAGCGCCTTTGACGAGCCGGACCGGCAAACGCCGCCCGGTTTGAGAGGCGAGATCAGCGATGAAATCGAGCACCGGCAGCGCGCGCTTCTGATAGGCCTGCACGGCAAGGCCCAGCCCATTCCAGCCTGCGAGTTCCGGCGCTGCGGCAAGTTTTTCGAATATGTCGAGTGAAAGATCGAGCCGATCCGCTTCCTCGGCGTCGATCGTAAGCCCAATGCCGAAGGATTTGGCTGCGCTTGCAAGCGAGAGCAGGTTCGGCACGAGCTCGGAAAGAATGCGCTCGCGCTTTACATACTCATAGCGTGGATGGAGCGCGGAGAGCTTCACCGAGATGCTCTGCGCGGCAAAAACCGAGGACGCCTGATTGCGGGCCCCGACGGCTTTTGTTGCATCAAGATAGGATTGCAAATATCCGGCAGCGTCCTCAGCCGTCTTGGCTGCCTCGCCCAGCATGTCGA
>JBAQHC010000313.1:0-1642 GCA_049288095.1 Alphaproteobacteria bacterium
TTGGTGATGGAGGATGACCAGGGCCGGCCCTGGCCGGATGCCGAAACAAATCTCTCCGTGGAATACTGGAACGTGCAGATCGCCCCGCACGTCAGCGAGGTCCTCGACCCTGACGGCGCGCCGATCGCGGAAGCGGATCCACCGCCAACGGATACCTCCCTGGCAGCCGCCGCCGGCAAGGAAGCGTCGGCACGTGATGATGCGGCAGTGCTTAAGCAACTGGCCGACGCCGGCGAGGACGCCCTTGGCCAGGAAGGCCAGGAGGATCCGCCGCCAGCGGTCAAGCGTGGCGCATCCGGCGAAAACGTGACCGTCTCCAAGGAGCTCTACGACGATCTCGATCTGGCCTACAAGGCCCGCCAGGCTGCCAAGGCCGCCCATGAAAACGCGGTCGAGATTGCCCATAACCGCAAGAAGGACCTGGAGGCGGCCGAGGAGGCCGCCAGCGAGGCCATCGCCGCACTCCTGGGCGAACAGACCGGCCAGCCGAGACTCCCCTTCCCATCGCCCGCTGGCAAGAAGCCGCCGGCGGCGAAGCCAACCGCCAAATCCAAGGCCAAGGGCAAGGGCAAGCCGCCCAAAGGTCGAAGGCTTGCCCGGCGTAGCCTTGGCGAAGCCGGGTCGAAAGGTCGGAAGTAATGGCTCAGCCTCCACCCACGTCCAACAGTGAACCATCGCCGCAGATTGTTTTGGAGGCCTTGCAGCTTGACACGGCCTTGCAGATGGTCCCGATCCTGCGTCGGCTGCGGGAAATCTCGCCGCTATGCCGCGACCAGTTGTCGGAGGCCGTCCATCAGCAATTAAGGCAGGTCGTTTGGCGATCCCATGAGAAACATTGTGCCGAACGCCCCGAGATGTCGCTGGAGAATGTGGTTCTTTGCATCGCTTTGAATATGGAGGCCCTGGAGGACGCCGTGCGGGAGGTCTGGCCGCCGCAACCGTCCGCCTTGCCCGGGCCGGGAGAAGGAATAGGTGCATCATGAGCATTCGATTGCGGCGTATCGGGAAAATGCTTGTAGCTCTGGGCGGTGCCAACTCGACACCCCAACCGGGCGATCGGTATCTCGACGATGAGGCCCAGGCCGCCTTGATCACGAAGTTCTGCATGGATTGGCACCATGGAGATTTTCGAGAGGCTGACTATGGCAATCCCCCTCTGACATCGGTCCTGGCGGATCTCTATCAGCTCAAGCATTACCAGCAGGCCGAGGCCATAAGTAAGCGGCTAGTGGCCCGTAATGGTCTGCGGAAATGTTCCTGGTGGTCCTGGCTTTTCCGCCGCGACTTTCCCCAGTACCGCGATCTGCCGTCGTTGGCGATGGGGCCCGGCGGGCTTCGACCTTTAGACCATTCGGCTGTTGATTCTGCCGAACAGCCTAACAGTCCACAGTCAAAAGGTCGGGGTATTCCTGATATGCCCGGGCCCATCCCGCCGCCTCCGTCTGCGGCGGAGAACAAGACGACCGAGAAAGACCCTCCGGTCCTTTACCGCTGTTCGGGGTGTCGTCATCTCGGCGAAGGGACACGGCATTTCTCTCCCAGGTTTGGGTGGCGCTATTTTGTGCCGACCGGCTGGAAACAGATTTTTGGTGCCAACGAGCACGAACTTCTTTGCGATCGGTGCCTACGGATTGATCCGGTC
>JBAQHC010000314.1:0-1591 GCA_049288095.1 Alphaproteobacteria bacterium
GCCTTGGTTCGCAGGAATAGGTTTTCGACCTGGAGCAAGTCGCGATATCGCAGCACCGCCTGCAGCGGTGTGATCTTGGCGTTGGTGCGCAACACGAAGACGCCATCGAAGCGTGCCTCTTCCGCGAGCTTGCCGGCGTCGATCGCGAAGGCCGGTCCATCCGTGGTCTTGCGCAGATAGCGGCGGTAGGCGGAGTTGCGGACGAGAGCCTTGTCACCTCTCTTCAATTGCGCATCGAGGGCGGTGACGATCGCTTCACGGTCCTTGCGGTCTTTCTCGGCCTCCGCCTCGTTTCGGCAGACGATGTAGCGCTTGCCCTCGACCTTCACCTCTTTGGCAAACAGTTGCGTCTCGCCCCTCTGCCGCTCGATCAGGAGCGGCACGAATGGGCCTTCGTTGGCGAGCACGATCTTCCGCACCAGCGCGTCGCTACGCTCGCGGGCGCCGAGAATGTAGTCGAGCTTGCGCTGTTCGAGCCCGGCGATCGTCTCGGCCGAGATCATACCCCGGTCGGCCACGATACAGACGCGGCCAATGCCGAAGCGCTGCCGCAACCGGTCGATCACCGGCAACAGCACGGTCACGTCGGCCGTATTGCCCGGCCACATCTCGGTGCAGATGGGCGAGCCCGATCCGTCGACCACGAGACCGAGGATCATCTGCTTGAGATCGGGCCGAAAGTCCTTCGAGTAGCCATGCTCACCCAGCGTCTCGCCGCCCTCGCCGTAGAACGACAGGCTGGTCGTATCCATGAACACGGCAGAGAGATCGGTGAAGAGGTCACGCCGGCGATCGAACAGCTTCTCCTCGATGACATCCTTGACACAGCGCGGCGCCAGAGCCCCCTCCGGCTTCTCCTCCAATTCCTCGCCGAGCCACGCCATGGCCCGATAGAAATGATGGAGGTCGAGACCCTCGATGCCGGGAATATCGTAGTCCTCCATCCAGGACGAGCAGTCGCGATCCGACCCGGAAACAAAAAGCCGGTGCAGCGTGGCGACGAAGACAGCGCGCTCGACTGCGAACTCGAATGCACGGTGCTTCAGCAACTCGTCGAGCACGGCGGCGATGCCGAGCCGGTCCCAGATTCGGCCGAACAGCAAAGGTCCGCCGATGCGCTTGGCCGCAACCGACAACGATCCGTCGGCGTCCTCGTCGAGCGCGCTGACGAGAAATACCTGGTCAGTGAGCTTGGCCCCGGAAGCCAACAGCGAGGCGAGAGCGCCGGAGGCGATCAAATCGTCGGCGCGCCCCAGATTGGCCACGACCGATTGCCGTACGGCGCCGTCGACGCGTCTGTTCTCGACCACCTGAACGTAGGCGCGCGGGCCGGATTTTTTGATGCGAAAGAACATGGCGCCCCCGAAACAGAGCACCACGACAACTGACTCGTGCAGAATATTCAAGCCTACAATATGTGCATACGTGGCACCACGATTTGAAAAAACGCTAACTCCACATCAGCAAAATCAAGCACTTGCACAGACGAAGCCCGATTTACTGTTCAAGTCGGGTCAGAGAGCCCGTGACGCACGTGCGTCACAGCCTCGGCTGTGACCAACGTTGGGCACGCTATCCGACCAGTTCAGCC
>JBAQHC010000315.1:0-2193 GCA_049288095.1 Alphaproteobacteria bacterium
GGCTGCAGCTATCGACCAGACCTCATCGGGCAAACTAACGGTGGCCGATCCTGCCCAACGCCAGGCAATTCTTGCCCTGCGCAAGGATCCAAATGCTGCGGCGCTCATGGCCGCCGAGATGACCCGCGATAGCAAGGACCAGCTCGAGCGGACGCTCGGCCGGAATGTTAACGACGGGGAACTTTATCTCGCGCATTTCTTCGGCGCCGGCGGGGCGGCTAAGTTCATTGCCCAGAGCGATACCGCGCCAAGCCAGTCGGCAGCCGCTTGCTTCCCGGATGCCGCGGCATCGAACCCCTCGATCTTTTACAATTCCGATGGCAGCGCTCGCAGCCTGGCCGACGTCAAGTCGCAGCTCGCCCAGATGAATAAGGGCGGTGACGCCCCGCAAAGCGCGCCAAGCGATACCGACACAGGCGATGATGCTCCGGCCACGGCGCTTGCATCGCTCATCATGCGCGGGGACGCCACGGCGGCCGCTCCGTCCTGGATGCCGGCGGCGCATCCCATGACCCTCACGCCGCAAATCCTCGCCATTCTTTCGAGCCTTGATCCTGCCCCTGATTCACAGGCGGCTCAAAAAGGTTATTCAAATCTTCTGACAGCTCAGATCAAATTCTGAACATTAAGCGGCGTGGCCCTTAGCGGGTCCTGCAAACTGAAGCGCCCGCCGAAAGCCAGCCTTAACGCAATCCTGCGAAAATTCGGCCATGAGCAATCAAAACGTGGCCGCGAATCCGGGGCAGGGCGCAGGCGCGCCGCGCGCCCTTGCGAGCATGGCGAACGATGCCGCGCGCATCGGCGACATGGTCGTGCGCGAGACTTTGAGCCCGCTGATGGTGGTCGATCTCGTGGCGCATGGCGATTTGGGGCTGGTCGAGCGCGGCCTTTCGGCGATCACCGGTTTTGATCAACGCACCGTGCAATCGCTGCTGCATGACCGCGGATGGATTGGCGTCCGCACGCTTTTCCGCGCTGCCGGCTTCGAGATGCGTCACGTCTCGGCGGTCGTCACCGCACTTGGTCTATGGCATGAGATAGGCGGGGACGTTGGTCCTGCGGATCGCCGGCGTCACGCCGAGCGTGCACTCTATCGGTTCCTCACCGGATCGGAGCACCGGCGGGCGGAGGATGTCGATGAGGTGCTTGGCCTGCTCGACGAATTCGACGCTCTCGCGCCGAAACAAGGGCACTGATCAAACGGCAGAGCCATGCGTGCGCAAGGCGAACATATCATTGTCGGCTCTGATGGAGCGGCGTTCGCAACGGCGCGGGCGGCGCAGGAGCGGGGCTATGACGCGCTCGTGCTCGTGCCGCGCGGCGCGCCGAGCGTGCGCACGATGCCAAGTGATGTGAGGGTGCGCGATCTCGATCCGCGTGAGAAGAACGTATTCGTGCGCGCCTTCAAGAATGCCGGTTTCGTTTATTACTGCTGCGGCACGGCGACCCTACCGATCGACGACGACGAGCCGGAAAGGCTCGCGCGCATTATCGAGGGCGTGCGCCAGGCGCGCGCGAAGTTCATCTATTGCGATGCGCCTTATGCTTACGGCCCAACCAACCGCGCGCTGTCGGAGGAAATGCCGCAGCGGGCACGCGATCCGTTTGGCAGCTTTCTTGCCGCGCTCGCGCAATTCGTCTTGCAAAGCCACCGCATGGGTGAGATCGAGGCGGTCTTGGCACGCCACGGCGATCTCTTCGGGCCGCAAGTCGCGCGCTCGCATTTTGGCGAGCCTTTTGTTCTTTCGGTCATGCAGCGCAAGCCACTTTCCGTGCTCGGACGCATGAATGCGCCACGCACGCTGACTTACGCTCCCGATCTTGGGCGCGCGCTTATTCTCTTGGCCGAGCAGCCGGACACATGGGGACAGCTCTGGCACTTGCCATCCGCGCCGCCCGTAACGCCGGAAAGACTTATCAATACGCTGCGCGCCAGCGAAGGCTTTGCGCCGATTTCGCATAAGGAAATTCGAGAGATCAAAAGTGAGCGCCCGCTGTTCAGTTTCGGCGGCTCGCGCCAAGTCGCGCAGCGTGCTCTCGCGCGTTTTTATGAAGGGCCGTTCACGCTCTTGAGCGCGAAATTCGAACGTGCGTTCGGCATGCACGCGACACCGTTCAAGGATATGGTTGAAGAAACTGTGCAGTCGCTCAAGCGCGTTTGAGCGATGCGACGATGGGCGGAGGCGGCAGCCC